>NZ_SEHL01000019.1:0-12116 GCF_004151355.1 Dermacoccus sp. 147Ba | reverse complement strand
GAGGCCTTGCCCTCCTCGGCACGGCGGGCATGGGTCTCGCGAGCGGCGCGAACGCCGCTACGTGGAGCCAGGCCAAGCCGACGCTTGACGCCATCAAGTTCTGCGAGAGCTCCAACAACTACCAGGCACAGAACCCGACGAGCACCGCCTCGGGCGCCTACCAGTTCCTCGACACCACGTGGCAGAGCCTCGACGCCTCGGCCGGGTACTCCCGCGCCAAGTTCGCGCCGGCCTCGGTGCAGGACGCCGCTGCTCTCGAGCTCTACAACGAGATGGGCACCTCGCCCTGGGCTGCCAGCAGCAGCTGCTGGGCCAAGTAAAGCCCTCGCTTCACGATGCGGCGCTCATCCCCGATGCGGGATGGGCGCCGTTCGTCATGCGGTATCCCGCGCCACGCACCGTGACGATGTCGCGACGCCCGAAGGGACGGTCGAGCTTCGCACGCAGGTGACTGACGACCTGGTCGACGACGTTGGAGCCCGCTTCGTGGCCCGCGCCCCATACGTGATCGGCGATCCGAGCGCGCGAGATGACCTGGCCGGGATGACGCATGAGGAGTTCGAGCAGGGCGAACTCACGTGCCGACAGCGCGATCGTCACGGGCTCACCCTTATCCTCGCGGACGGCACAGCGTGCCGCGCGATCGAGGCGAAGGTCGCCCAGGGTGAGGTCGTCCGGCAGGAGCGTCGGCGGGCGGCGCGTCAGAGCCCGCAGGCGTGCCGCCACCTCCGCGAATGGCACGGGTGAGACGACGACATCGTCGGCGCCGGAATCGAGGGCCGCGACCGTCTCGTTGCTGCTGCCGCGGCGAGCCATGACGAGAATCGGCGCACTCTCGCCCTCCTCGCGCAGCGCCGCAATCGTGGGCACGTCGTGAACTCCCGGGCGTGAGGAGCAGACGACGACCACGTCGACGTCGGACTCGCCCGCCAGCCACAACGCCTCGCCCCGCGCCTGCGCCGACTCGACGACGTACCCCTCCTGCTCGAGGGCTGGATGCAGTCGTTCGGCCACACGGCCGCCTTCGTCCACGATGAGTGCTTTCATGCCGCAGAACGTAGGGAGCACGGCTTTGAGTTCGATAAGAACGGTCGCCGCGCTGAGGGGCGCCGTCGGGCGGCGAGGCGGGGCTGCGAAGGCGTCACTCGGACGGCGCCCTTCCCACGTAAATCACTGCGGATCAACGGGTTTCATCTCCACTTCGGCCACACTCCCGCTGCCTCGCGGCTGCTCACAGAAGGCACACAGCGTGTCGGCGGCGACATCCGGACGTCAGGCGGGGGCAACGAAGCCTCGTCACGGTTGATGACGTCAACCGATGAAAGGAACACCAGATGTCCCCCATGAAGAAGCCCATGCGAGTTCGAGCCATGACGGTCGCCGGTGGTATCGCCCTGCTCGGTGCAACCGGAGCCGGCCTCGCCGGCACCGCGAACGCCGCCACCACGTCGTCCGCGAGTTCCACGCTCGCCAAGATCAAGTACTGCGAGAGCGGCGGCAACTACCAGGCCGTGAACGCCTCGAGCGGCGCGTCCGGCGCCTACCAATTCCTCGACTCGACGTGGCGCAGCCTCTCGGCCGCGTCCGGCTACTCGACGGCCGCGTCGGCGCCTGCCTCCGTGCAGGACGCGGCGGCTCAGGAGCTCTACGCCCAGATGGGCACCTCGCCCTGGGCCGCGAGCAGCAGTTGCTGGTCGAGCATGACGAGCGCACCGGCCACGTCGTCGACGAGCACGACCGCGAGCGCGAACACCACTACGACCTCCAGCGCGTCGACCGCTGCGACCACGAGCACGACCTCGACCTCCTCCACGTCGTCCACCTCACCGACGACGCAAACGCGCAAGGCCGCGAAGCCGCACGCCCCGAAGGCCCAGAAACCGGGGGCCAAGCACGCCCACGCCCCCGCGAAGAAGGCTGCGAAGCCGCACGGCAAGGACGCGAACAAGCACACGCCGCACGCGCACGGTGGCAAGCACCACGCGAAGCCGAACGCGCCCAAGCCGGCGAAGAAGGCGTCGAACACGCTGTCGCCGAAGGCAGTTCACGCCCCGGAACAGGCCGCTGCCTGACGTTCACCGGCCCCCGCCGGCTCGCACCTGCTCGCCCCCGAGGGCAGGACGCGGGTCGGCGGGAGCCGCCGCGTCAGGCGGGGACGCGCGTCAGTCTCGACGCGTCGACTCGTACCACTCGGTGTACTCCTCGTGCGTCATGTCCCCACTGATGACACGCATGTACTCCTCGCTGAATCCGCCTTCGTCCGCGGACTGCGGCCCCGACTCCATCTCACCGAGCGACTGCGCGTTCGGATGGACCTTCCCACCTGAGGTCGCGCTCCCGCGCTCGTCGACGAACTCGGGGGCGAGGTTCGACTGCGGCGCCGGCGCGGGGCTCTCGCTCGGCTCGGCGTCGGGATCCACACCGTCGACCAGCGTGGGAATCTTCTTCGCGAGTTCCCAGTTCTCCGGCAGTACCTGGCGCGCTCCGGGCTCACCGAACAGGTAATCGGCCATCTCCTGACGAGGCACCCACACACCGCGCCCGGGCAGGTAGCGCTCGATGTTGCTGTTCGGGAGTTGCCGGATGAGAGCCCACGGCTCGCCGCCCGGATCCGAGATGACGAACCACCGCTCTTCGAGTCTGAATTCCATTTCTGACCACGCCCCCTCTGACGCGATCGTATCGAGCACGGGTCGTTCGAATCCTTGACTCCGGCGAGGACAAGACCGCGCGAATG
This sequence comes from Dermacoccus sp. 147Ba, assembly GCF_004151355.1. Lineage (NCBI taxonomy): Bacteria > Bacillati > Actinomycetota > Actinomycetes > Micrococcales > Dermacoccaceae > Dermacoccus > Dermacoccus sp. 147Ba. The sequence continues at coordinate 9,379 of NZ_SEHL01000019.1, read as the reverse complement.
GCGGATCGGGCGACGCGGTTCAGACCTGCGCGTCGACGCCCGTCGTTGCCCGAGCGTTCGGACTCTGCTCGGCTTCCTGGGTGCGCACCCACTCGGCGATGAGTCCGACGATCTCCTCGTGGCGGCGCACCCACTGGATGTGCCCGACGCGGATGGCGGCGTGACGGCGCGTCACCCGGGCTCGCGGCACGAGTTTCAACAATTCCTCGAGCGCCGTGACGGGCGCGAGTGGGTCCTCGGGCAACGAGATGGCCAGCACGTCACCGGTGTAGGCGGCAAGGGCATCGTCGTAGCTGCGCTCGGCGCCCTTGGGCCGCACGTGCCCCGTTCGGGCCAGCCGGGCCCAATCCGCGACGAGAACGCCCGACTGGCGCCCCCAGAACTTGAGTCGGTCGCCGGGCCAGTACCCCACGGTGCGCGCCACGAACGCCATGAAACCCGTGCCCAGGTAGGAGCGCAGGAACCCGTTGCGCTCGAAGCCTCGCCAGTAGGGGCTGCCCGTCGCGACCAGTGCGAGGCCACGCGGCGAGAAGCCGGCCCGGGTGGCGTCGTCGCCGGCGTGCATCGCCGCTGCGAACAGTGCGATGTGGGCACCCAGGCTGTGACCGAGGATGTATACGGGTGCCTCGGGGCGCTCCCGGTGCGCGTACGTCATCACTGCTTCGTGAACCTTCGTCGCGAGCGCGTCGTACCCGTACGAGGAATGACGCCCGACGCCGCGCGGAGTCTCCCGGCCCGGGTACTCGACAACGACGTTCGCGAGGCCCGCGGCGGCAAGCGCCGGCGCCAGATGACGGTAGAAGCGAGCGGGCGTTCCGAACGCCGGCCAGACGACGAGCAGCGGTGCGGCCTCGTCCTCGGCGGGGGTGAACGTAACCTCGACGTGCTCTCCGGGCGCCCATTCCAGCTTCACTCGCCGAACACTACCGACGAGTCACATGGCATGAGACAAGATTGGGTCATGGAAACGCGTTCGTTGTGGCTCGTGCGCCACGGGCAGGCGTCGTTCGGCAAGTCCGACTACGACAACCTCTCCGAGGCCGGGCACGAGCAGGCCTACCTGCTCGGCAAGGACTTCGCCCGCCGCGGCATCACGCCGTCCCTGCTCGTGAGCGGATCCATGAAGAGACATCGCCAGACGCTCGCGGAGATCGCCGCCGGCGCAGGGTGGACGCTCACCGACGTCACGGACGACACCGAGACGGCCGAAGCATCGGCCAAGGGTGACAAGACCAAGAAGGACAAAGCCGACAGGGCCAAGTCCGCCACGACGGACGTTCCCGACCTCGGTGCCGACATCAGCGTCACGCACGCCCCGCCCGTTCTTCGTCGGCGCCTCGACGAGCGGTGGAACGAGCTCGACCACCGCGCACTGCTCACGGCCTACAAGCCGGCGTACAAGAACATGCTCGTGCTCAAGGCCGACATGGTGCGCACGCTGCGCCCCCGCATCGCCTTCGAGGACACCTTCGCCAAGGCCGTCGACCGCTGGAGCAGCGGCGACTTCGACCACGACTACCCGGAGAGCTTCACCGAGTTCGCGACGCGCATCAACGATGCTCTCGGCTCGATCGTCGACGGCACCGAAGAGCACGTCGTCGTCGTGACGTCGGCGGGTCCGGTGTGCTGGACGATGGCGCACCTCGCCGCGGCCGACAGCCTCGACGCGTGGAAGCAGTTCACCCTCGCGGCGGTCAACACCGGCGTCACCCGCATCACGATCGACCGTCACGGCCCACACGTGCTCACGTTCAACGAGTTCACCCACCTCGACGGCCCGGATCTCGTGACGAACCGCTGAGCGGTGAACGCCCTGTCCGAGCCCAGGTTCGGGTGCGCGACAATGGCGGCATGACCGCACCGTCGACGACCCAGCTCCAGCTCACCCAGATGATGGGGACGCAGCAGACGAATCTTCTCGGAACGGTGCACGGCGGCAACGTCATGAAGTTCGTCGACGAGGCCGCCGGCTCCACGGCGGCCCGGTTCAGCGGCGGTCCCGCCGTGACGGCCGCGATGGACGAGATGGTGTTCCTCGCGCCGGTTCGCGTCGGTGATCTCCTTACCGTAAAGGCGCAGGTCAACTGGGCGGGCCGCACCTCCGTCGAGGTGGGCGTGCGCGTCGAGACGACACGCTGGGACGAGCTCACCGCACCCGTCCACGTCGCCACGGCCTTCCTCGTCATGGTGGCGGTCGACGAGAACGGAGCGCCGCGCACCGTGCCCGAACTCGTGCCGGAGACCGACGCGGACCGCCGCCGCTACCGCGCAGCCGAACTGCGTCGCGAGCACCGCCTGGCACGCCGTTCGGCCATTCAGGAGTTGGGCGCCGGCGAGGCGTCGCTCGAGCGTCCATGACGCTCACCCTGACGCAGCTCGCTCAGTTCACGCTCGGGGCGGTTCTCATCGTCCTGCTGCCCGGCCCGAACTCCCTCTTCGTCGCGACGACGGCCGCAAAGGTTTCCCGCGCCGCGGGATGGCGTGCCGCTCTCGGCGTCTTCATCGGTGACGGCGTGCTCATGATGCTGGCCGTGCTCGGCGCCGGCACGCTGCTGGCCGGCGGGTCGGTCTTCTTCCGCCTCCTGACGCTCGCAGGTGGCGCCTACCTCGCGTGGCTGGGTTTCGGTCTCATCCGCCAGGGCATCGCCCTGCGCCGCGAAGCTCGCCCTTCTGCCGCGGCGACAGGAGCAGAGCCGACGGAGACGACGCTCACGATGCACGACGCGCGCTACTCCCCGTTCCGCCGTTCGCTCGCGACCAGCCTGCTCAACCCCAAGGCGATCCTTTTCTTCGCGGCGTTCTTCGTGCAGTTCGTCCACCCCGACGATCCGCACCTGTGGAGCAACTTCGGCGTGCTGGCCGTCATCATGCAGTGCATCAGCGCCGCCTACCTCGCCACCGTCATCGCGGTGAGTGCGCGGCTGGGTCACCGCGCGAGCGGCCGCCCGGGCCTGGCGATCGGCGCTCACCTCGTCGCCGGAACGGCCTTCTGCCTCTTCGCCATCAAGCTGGCCTCCGCCTCGTTCTGAGACGGTTGCGGCGTGGGTGCCCGCACGGCGAGGCCGCTCGGTAATGTGACTCGGGTCACGTCCCCGTGGAGAGGTCCGCCATGTTCAGCGCCGCCGTGTCCGAGTCCGTCGCCACCGCCCGTCGTAACGCCCTCGGAGACGTGCTGCGGCGCAGCGCTGCGCGTGAGCCGAACAAGCTCGCGCTCGTCCACCGCGACACGAGCTACACCTACGCCGAGCTGAACGAGCGTGTCAACGCGTGCGCGAACGCCTTGGCCGAACGCGGTGTGACGAAGGGCCAGCGCGTCGCCCTGCTGTCGCACAACAACGCCGGGTTCGTCGTCGTGACGTTCGCGCTCGCCAAGCTCGGCGCCATCTGCGTTCCGGTCAACTTCATGCTCAACGCCGACGAGGTCGCCTACATCCTCGAGCACTCGGGCGCCCGCGGCCTCATCGTCGAGGACGCTCTCGTGCGGACGGCGGAGCGCGCCATGGGCAAGGCGAGCACCGACATCGGCCTACGCGTCGTCATCGGCGCCGCGGCTCCCGAGGGTTGGGAGGCGAGCGACACGCTGCTCGCCCACGAGGACACGAGCGAACCCGTCGTCGACATCGCCGACGACGACCCGCTGCAGCTCATGTACACGAGCGGCACCGAATCGCGCCCCAAGGGCACGATCATGACGAGCCGCAGCCTGCTTGCGCAGTACGTGAGCTGCATCGTCGAAGGGCGCTTCTCGCGTGACGACGTCGCCCTGCACGCGTTGCCGCTGTTCCACGTGGCCGCACAGCACTGCATGCTGACGCCGTACGCCTCCCTCGGCGCGACGAACGTCGTCCTCGACGGCCCGGAGCCGGGCGCGTTGCTCGAGGCGATCGAGCGGCACGGCGCCACGAGCCTGTTCTGCCCGCCGACCGTCTGGATCTCGCTCCTGCGTCACCCGGATTTCGACACGCGTGACCTGTCGTCGCTCAAGCGTGGGTACTACGGCGCATCGATCATGCCGGTTGAGATCGTCAAGGAGCTGAGCAAGCGGCTGCCGAACATCGACCTGTTCAATTTCTACGGCCAGACGGAGATGAGTGCACTCGCCCTCGTCCTCGGCCCGGAGGACCAACTGCGCAAGCCGGGATCCGCCGGTCGTGCGGCGATGTACGTCGAGACGCGCCTGATCGACGACGCCGGCGACGACGTGGCCCCCGGAGAGGTGGGCGAGATCGTCCACCGCAGCCCGCACGCGACGTGGGGATACTGGAACGACGAGGAGAAGACGGCCGCAGCCTTCGAGGGCGACTGGTTCCACTCGGGCGATCTCGGCACGCGTGACGACGAGGGCTACATCACGATCGTCGACCGCAAGAAGGACATGATCAAGACCGGCGGCGAGAACGTCGCGAGCCGCGAGGTCGAGGAAGCCATCTACACCCACCCGGCCGTCGCGGAGGTCGCGGTGTTCGGTGTGCCGCACCCGACGTGGATCGAGACCGTCGCCGCTGCCGTCACGCCCAAGGAGGGCCACGACGTGACGGTCGAGGAGTTGCGCACCTACTGCCGCGAACGGCTGGCGGGCTTCAAGACCCCGACCGTCATCGTCATCGTCGATGCGCTGCCGAAGAACGCGAGCGGCAAGATCCTCAAGCGTGACCTACGTCAGGAGCACGCCGAGGCGCAGCCGCTGGAGGCGCCTCAGGGCTGACGCGCGCCGGCGACGTCCTCGGGGTAGCCCTCGTAGAACGGCACGTAGCCCTCCTTCGTCAGCACCCAGACGCGGTCGTCGCCCGCACCGGCGTAGCCCGCGTCGCGCAGTTCGACCTTGCGCGACTTGAACGTCGACGTCTGCTCGAGCGACTCGACCTCACGCACGAACAGCGGCACGGCGTACTTGGGCAGCATCTCGGCGAGGCGGCCGGCCACGTCACTGGAGTCGAAGTCCTCGCGCAGGACGACGGCAGCCATGCCCGCACGGCCGTCGCTCCCCGGAACCTCGACGCCGTAGACGACACAGTCCTGCACCTGCGGGAGGCGCTCGAGCGCAGCCTCGACCTCGGTCGTCGCGACGTTCTCACCCTTCCAGCGGAAGGTGTCGCCGAGGCGGTCGACGAAGGCCACGTGTTGGAAGCCCTGACGGCGCACGAGGTCGCCGGTGACGAACCAGCAGTCACCCTTGCGGAAGCCGTCACGCAGCAGCTTCTTCTCGGTCTCACCCTCGTCGGTGTAGCCGTCGAACGGCTGGCCGGAGGTCACCTTGGCGAGTAGGAGGCCGGCTTCGCCGGTCTTGACCTGCTCGAGGCGGCCCTTCGCGTTGCGCAGCGCGTCGCCGGTGTCCGGGTCGTAGCGGACGACCTTGTGCGGCAGCGGGCACGTGCCGGCGGTCTCGTCGAGGTTGTAGGCGTTGATGAACGCGATGTTGCACTCGCTGGCGCCGTAGAACTCGGCGATGCGCTCGATGCCGAACCGTTCCTGGAACTCGCGCCAGATGTCGGTGCGCAGACCGTTGCCGACGATGACACGCACGCGGTGCTGACGCTCGATCGGACGCTCGGGCTGGCCGAGTAGGTAGCGGCACAGTTCACCGATGTAGACGAACGAGCTCGCGTCGAAGCGGACGATGTCGTCCCAGAAGTTCGAGACCGAGAACTTGCCCGCAATGGCCATGGACGCGCCGCCGTTGAGCACCGCACCGAGCGCGACCGTCACGGCGTTGTTGTGGTACAGCGGGAGGCAGCAGTAGAGCGTGTCGTCCGGTCGCAGGCGCACGCCGAGACCGCCGAGACCGGAGTAGGACTTGAGCCAGCGGTGGTGGCTCATGATCGAGGCCTTGGGCATGCCCGTCGTGCCCGACGTGAAGATGTAGTAGGCCTTCTCGTGGCCACGCGTCTCGGCGCACTCGGACGGGTTCTGCGCGGCAGGTGCGGGCGCACCATCGGCGGCGGCGCGCATCTCGTCGAGCGTCATGACGTTCTGCTGCCCCGCGGAGGGCGCGGTCTCGAGGCTCTCGCGCAGCGACTCCTCGAGGACGACGACGCGGGCGTCGAGAATGCCGAGGCTGTGGTCGAGTACGTCCCCGCGCTGGTTGTAGTTGAGCAGGCCGCTCACCGCGCCGAGCTTCACCGTCGCGAGCATGACGAGCAGCATGTCGATGGAGTTGGGGGAGAGCAGCCCCACGACGTCCCCGCGCTTCACCCCGGCGTCGCGCAGCACAGACGCGTACCGGTTGACGCGTTCGTTGGCCTCACCGTAGGTGAGGCAGCCCTCGTCGGCGATGACGAAGGTGCGCTCGGGCTGCTTGCCCGCAAGATCCTGGAAGACGGCACCGATGGAGGACTTCGTCGTCGGCCGCCGCACGAGCAGACCAGGGGCGTTGCGAGCTACCTGCCCCAGCTCGGGCGTCATGCGGGCCATCCCGCGGGCCATGTCCAGCACAGTCACTCGGCGACGCGTCGACACGCAAATCACTTCCTTGTTCCTCGAGTCGGGGTCTGGCGTAAACCCTACCTACGCGGAAGTAACAAAGCAGCGGCGTACTCGAACTTCATGGAAATTGCCATAGCCGGGTACTGCACAGGACGACGAGCCCCACACATGCGCTTGCCGAACGTCCGTCTGGGCGAAGCACCGCTCCCAACCTGAAGAAACGTGAGTATGCCAGCCCCTCTCGAGCCTCGATACACGCTCAAAGATGTCGCCGATCGCGCAGGTGTCGCCATCTCGACGGCTTCGCTCGTGTTCAGCGGTAAGCGTCCCGTGGCCGAGCCCACGCGCGAGCGTGTGCTGAAGGCCGCGGCCGACCTCGACTACGGCGGGCCCAACCCCCTCGCGTCGTCACTGCGACAGGGACGCTCGGGCATCATCGGCGTCTTCGCCGAGGGACGTCTGATGAACTCCTTCAGCGACCCCTTCGCCGTCAGCATCCTCGACGGCCTGGCTCAGCACCTCGGGCAGAACTCCGCCGGCATCCTGCTCATGCCGGCACAGGGCGCCGGCCAGGACGAACTCGTGCGGCGCACAGCGGGCATCCCGCTCGACGCCGTGGTCTTCCCGCTCGGCGGGTATGTCTCCTCCGCGCTCCTCGAGCATCTGCGTCACCGTCGCATCCCGCTCGTGGGCACCGGTTACCCCGAGGCAGACGACGTCCTGCACCTCCACATGGACGAGCGCGGAGCCGCTCGGGCGATCGCGCAGCACCTCTATGACCTCGGGCATCGTGACGTCGCACTCCTCCAGCTTCCCGGCGCGGGGCCCAACGCTCAGCGGGACGTCATGAACCCCGAGGCGCTCGATCGCACTGCAGGCTTCCTCGAGGTGTTCCCCGAAGCCGTCGTCATCACAGCGGGCGAGAGTTCCATCGAGGGTGGCTACGAGGCCAGCGAACGCCTGTTCTCCGACATTCACCCCTTCACAGCTATCGCGGCGCAGTCCGACCTCATGGCCGTGGGAGCGATCCGAAGCATCGGCGCACACGGCCTCTCCACACCAGCCGACATCAGTGTGGCCGGCTTCGACGGCATCGACCTTCCTTGGCTGGTGGGCACCCTTACCACGATCGACCAGCGTGGCCAGGAGAAGGGCCGCACTATTGCGGACATGGTGACATCCGCTCTGGCAGGTACGCGGGAGAACCGTGAGCATTCGTTCACTCTCGTCCAGGGCACGTCGACGGACGCTCCCCCGCAGCACGCCCACGCGTGACATCTGCTTGACGCTCCCCCCTCCGGAACGCAGCAAAGGCCCCCGTCGGCGACGGGGGCCTTTCTGGGCTCTTCACAGATGAGGGTGTAGTTGGGGTCTGAATCCGCCGGCCGCGAGCAGGGATCTGGCGATGTAGTTGGTCAGGTTCCGAAAGCCCAGTGCCAGTCCGCGCAGGTGCTCCAGTCGACCGTTGATCGCCTCGGTAGGCCCATTCGATGTGCCGGGACGCTCGAAGTAGGCCAGCACGTCCACGGCGCGCTTGTTCAGGGTCCGGCCCAGGGTGACGACCTCGCTCAGGCCGTCGGGTACGCCCCGGGCGAGGGAGTCGATCAGCTCGGCCATCACCGCCCGCCCCTTGCTGCGGTCGGACTCGCGGTAGGCGGCGATCATGCGCTGGTAGACATCCCACGTGACCTCCACAGGCAGGTGTCTCTCGTCGGCGAAGAGGTCATCCAGGCGCTGGGCTTGCTTGTGGGTGAGCAGACTCGTTCCGGTGTGCAGCGTGCGCCGGGAGCGATAGAGCGGGTCGCCCTTACGGCCTCGTCGTGCCTTGGTGGCCCGCTGGACCCGCCGCCGGCACGAGTCGAGTGCCTCACCGCCCAGACGCACCACGTGGAAGGGGTCCATGACCGTGGTCGCCTCCGGCAGTTCCTCGGTGGCAGCGGACTTGTAGCCGGTGAAGCCGTCCATCGCGACGACGTCGACCCGTTCGCGCCAGTCCTTCGGCCGGCTCGCCAGCCAGGTCTTGAAGGTCTTCTTCGAGCGGCCTTCGATCATGTCCAGCAGTCGTGCCGGGCCGTTGCCGTCGCGGATGGGGGTCAGGTCGATGATGACGGTGACGTACTTGTCCCCGCGGCGGGTGTGCCGCCAGACGTGCTCATCGACGCCGATCACTTCCACGCCGTCGAAGCGGTGCTCGTCGTCGATCAGGATCCGCTTGCCCTCAGCGAGGACGGCGTCGTTGGCGGTGTTCCACGCGACCCCGAGCCCGGCGGCGACGCGGGCGATGGACAGGTGTTGGCAGACAATCCCGGCCAGGGCCCACCGCAGTCCCCGCCGGGAGAGCTTCGCCCGCGGTTCGGCTGCCAGCGTGGTGTCCTGGCGCCACACGTGCGGGCATCCAGTGCACCGGTACCGGCGGACTGTGACCGCCAGCGTCGTGGGGCGCCAGCCCAGCGGTTCGTGCGCCAGCTCGCGGGTGACGGTGTCACGCGGGATGCCTTCGCAGCCGCATCGCCGGCACCACTCGTCAGGTTCGAGCACGCGGCAGGCCAGCACCGCACGGTCGGGTTCGAGGCGCTGCCCGGTCACCTCCAACCCGAGCTCGTCCAGGCGGGCGAAGGTCGTCAGGTCAGGGGCAGTGAAGGTAGCGTCAGGCACGTCGAGGTCTTCCAGATGGTGAGCTTCAAGAACTTCCATCTTCGGAAGGCCTCGACGCCTATCCCGGCATCGACGCGCCGATAGGCACTACACCCTCATCTGTGAAGAGCCCCTTTCTGCTACCCACTTCTCGAGCTGAGCAAGTCGACGGGAGCTGTTCTCGACGTACACGGATCGAGGATTTGCTTTTGGGTATGCGGAAGGCCCTGAACCTGACTGGTCATGTTGTGTGCTCCGAGCCAACCCGATTGATGGGGGCTTCGAGGAACACTGCACATGACGTGACCGTCTTGGTTCAGGG
>NZ_SEHL01000018.1:0-27611 GCF_004151355.1 Dermacoccus sp. 147Ba | reverse complement strand
GTCCCGCCGCCGACAGTGGCTGTACCCCACCAGCGAGAAACATCGCGCAAGTGGGTACCCCCCCGAGCCGAATACGTCCCCACTTGCGCGACCAATCGCCCGAGTAGGAACCAGGCCAATGAAGACGACGCGCGCAGCAAGCACCCAGGGCCCGCGACCAAAGACAGGCAACCCAAGCACCAGCGACGTGTCCCAAGAAGGCGAGCGGACACGTCTCCCGGCACCCAATCCAACCCCATCCCATCTGGCGAATCCCTCGCTGAGCACCTCGCAGGCAATCAGTCCGCCGCCCCTCGCTGTCAGCTCCCCCAACGCCCAAGCGCCCAAACCCCACAAAACGAAAACCGCGCCGCCCCACAGGGTCGACGCGGTCTTCAGCGGAACAGAAGGTCACTCCACGGTGACGGACTTCGCGAGGTTACGCGGCTGGTCGACATCGAGGCCCTTGGCCGTCGAGAGCTCCAGCGAGAACACCTGCAGCGGCACGATGGCGAGCAGCGGTGCGAGCAGCGGAGCCGACTTCGGGATGCGGATGACCTCGTCGGCGAACGGCACGACAGCCTCGTCGCCCTCTTCGGCGATGACGAGGGTGCGAGCGCCGCGAGCGCGGATCTCCTGGATGTTGGAGACGACCTTGCCGTGCAGCCCGTGCGGGGTTTCCGGGCCGGGCACGACGATGAACACGGGCTGGCCCGCGTCGATCAGCGCGATCGGGCCGTGCTTGAGCTCACCGGCGGCGAAGCCTTCGGCGTGGATGTAAGCAAGCTCCTTGAGCTTGAGCGCGCCCTCCATGGCGATCGGGTAGCCGACGTTGCGGCCGAGGAAGAGCACCGAGCGCGTGTCGGCCATGAAGCGGGCGATTTCGCGCACGCGGTCGAGGTGGCCGAGAAGCTCGTCGATCTTGGCCGGCATCTCCTGCAGTTCGGCCATGACCTTCTTTGCGTCGTCGGCGTACGTGCCGCCGCGCAGCTGCGCGAGGTACAGGCCGAGCACGTAGCAGGCGGTGATCTGCGCGAGGAAGGCCTTCGTCGACGCGACGGCGATCTCCGGGCCGGCGTGCGTGTAGAGCACGGCGTCGGACTCTCGCGGAATGGTCGCACCGTGCGTGTTGCAGATGCTCAGCGTGTTCGCGCCCAGGTCACGGGCGTGCTTGACGGCCATGAGCGTGTCCATCGTCTCGCCTGACTGCGAGATCGAGACGACGAGCGTGCGCTCGGAAACGATCGGGTCGCAGTAGCGGAACTCGTGCGCGAGCGCGACCTCGACAGGGATGCGCGTCCAGTGCTCGAGGGCGTACTTGGCGACCATGCCGGCGTACGCGGCGGTGCCGCAGGCGACGATGGTGATGCGGTCGATGTTCTTGAGCTCGTCCTCGGAGATGCGAATCTCGTCGAGGGCGAGGCGACCTTCGGAGTCGGTGCGTCCGAGCAGCGTGTCGCGCACGGCGTCGGGCTGGTCGAAGATCTCCTTCTCCATGAAGGTGTCGAAGCCGCCCTTCTCGGCGGACGCGGCGTCCCAGTCGACGTGGAAGGTGTTGCCCTGAGCTGCGGAACCGTCGAAGTTCACGACCTCGACGTCCTGCGGCGTGATGACGACGACCTGGTCCTGGTCGACCTCCATGGCCTCCTTCGTGTAGCCGATGAAGGCGGCGACGTCGGAGCCGAGGAAGTTCTCGCCCTCACCGAGGCCGATGACGAGCGGCGAGTTGCGGCGCGCGGCGACGACCTGGTCGGCGTTGTCGGCGTGCACGGCCAGGAGCGTGAAGGCACCCTCGAGGCGGTTGACGACCTCGAGCATCGCGGCCTTCAGGTCACCCTTGTACGCCTTCGCGAGCAGGTGCGCGACGACCTCGGTGTCCGTCTCGGACGTGAACTCGACGCCGTCGGCGAGCAGCTCGTTACGCAGGGGGTGGAAGTTCTCGATGATGCCGTTGTGGATCAGGGCGAGCTTGCCGTCCGCGCCACCGCGGTGGGGGTGGGCGTTCGCGTCGGTGGGGCCACCGTGCGTGGCCCAGCGCGTGTGCCCGATACCGGTCGACGACTCGGGCAGCGGGTTCGCCTCGAGTTCGGCCTGCAGGTTGGCCAGCTTGCCGGCCTTCTTCGCCGTCGAGACGTGGTCACCGGTCACGAGCGCGATGCCGGCCGAGTCGTATCCGCGGTACTCCAGGCGCGCGAGACCCTCCATGACGACGGTCTGGGCGCGCTCGTCGACGCGCGGGCCGACGTATCCAACGATTCCACACATGCACGACAGCCTACTCGGGGCGTCGGCCCCGGCACGAATACGCGGGAACGCGCGGCGCGGCCCGCCGGGCTGCGTTGTGCCGCACCGGCTCCCCGCCACGCCCCGGCTACGGCACAATGACGGGGTGAGTCGCCCGCACCTGCCTCCTCTTCCGAGCCCGTACGTCGAACTGACCCGTGAGGACTGGGCCCGACTGCACGACTCGCGCCCCATCGACCTGACGTCCGACGACGTGCGTCGCCTCTCGGGTCTCGGCGAGCGGATCGACCTCGCGGAGGTCGAGGACGTCTACCTGCCCCTTTCCCGCCTCGTGAACTTTTACGCAGGCGCGACGAAGAGCCTGCACCGCATCACGAGCGACTTCCTCGACGAGCGCCCCGCGAAGACGCCGTTCATCATCGGTGTGGCCGGTTCGGTGGCCGTGGGCAAGTCGACGACGGCGCGCGTTCTGCGCGAACTCCTCGCCCGCTGGCCCGACACCCCGCGCGTCGAACTCCTCACGACAGACGGTTTCCTCTTCCCCAACGCCGAGCTGGAACGCCGCGGCATCATGGATCGCAAGGGCTTCCCCGAGAGCTACGACCGCCGCGCGCTCGTGCGCTTCGTCGCCGAGGTGAAGGGCGGCAAGGCCGAGGTCGAGGCTCCGGTCTACAGCCACCTCGTCTACGACATCGTGCCGGACGAGAAGGTCGTCGTCCGTCAGCCCGACATCCTCATCGTCGAGGGCCTCAACGTGCTCCAGCCACCGATCCCGACGCCCGGACAACCGTCGCGTTCGACGCTCACGGTCTCCGACTTCTTCGACTTCAGCGTCTTCGTCGACGCCCGCGAGAGCGACATCCGTCAGTGGTACGTCGACCGCTTCCTGCGTCTGCGCAGCACGGCCTTCGCCGACCCGGACTCCTACTTCCACCGCTACGCCGAGCTGAGCGACGAAGAGGCCGTCGACCGTGCCACCGCGATCTGGGAGAGCATCAACCTGCCCAACCTCGTCGCCAACGTCCAGCCGTCGAAGCACCGCGCCACCGCCATTCTGCGCAAGGGCGCCGACCATCACGTCGAGAGCGTCAAACTGCGCAAGCTCTGACACAACCTGGCTCCGGAGCGCCGGCGCCAGGCAACGACGAAGGCCCCGACTCGCGCGAGTCGGGGCCTTCGTCGGGGGATGTCAGCGGCGAACGGCGGAGCGTCCGTCACCGTCGAGGTCGTGTTCGTCGACGAAGTTGCGGTCTCCCTCGGCGAACTCGTCGTCAGATTCGTCTTGCGCGTCGCGCTCGGCCTCGTCGAAGTCGTCATCGAGGTCGTCGAGCGTGTCGTAGTCGTCGCGGTCGTCGAACTCGGGGTTCGCGCGCCGGTCGAGGGCCCACAGGCCGATCCAGACCCCGGCGAAGATCGCGGCGACCAAGAGGCCACCGAGCACCGCGCCCCCGAGGCCGAAGAGAATCTGCGAGCCGACGCTCGTACCCGATCCGTCGCTGAACTCGGGCGCAGCACCGGCGCCCGAGCGAGCACCGGCGATGATGGCGAGCACGGTGGCCAGGAGCGCGACCACCCAATAGACGACCGCGAATCCCTTGCGGTGGATCAAACGCACAGTGAGCCTTCCTCAACATCGAGTCGGCGGCGCGTCGTCCCCGTCACGCACCGTCCGGCCACACACCCCCAGGGCGCGCGACGCAGTTCACGGTACAGATTCCATCCCGTCGGATGCTATTTGCCACACCGCCGACTTCGAGCGGCTCACAGGACGTGCATCATCCGGCCGTCAGGAGGCGAGGACGTCCGTGACGAGCGCGGCGATCGGGCTGCGCTCCGAACGTGTCAGCGTCACGTGCGCGAACAGCGAGTGCCCCTTGAGCTTCTCGACGACGGCCGCAACCCCGTCGTGACGGCCAACGCGCAGGTTGTCGCGCTGCGCGACGTCGTGCGTCAGGACGACGCGCGAGTTCTGCCCCATGCGCGACAGGACCGTGAGCAAGACGTTCCGCTCGAGCGATTGAGCCTCGTCGACGATGACGAACGCGTCGTGCAACGAGCGCCCACGAATGTGGGTGAGCGGCAGCACCTCGAGGAGGTCGCGGGCGATGACCTCGTCGAGAACCTCCTTGCTCACGACGGCGCCGAGAGTGTCGAACACGGCCTGCGCCCACGGGCCCATCTTCTCGTTCTCGCTGCCGGGCAGGTAGCCGAGCTCCTGGCCGCCGACGGCGAACAGCGGGCGGAACACGATGATCTTGCGGTGCGCGCGACGCTCCATGACGGCCTCCAGCGCGGCGCAGAGCGCGAGCGCGCTCTTACCCGTGCCCGCCCTGCCGCCGAGGCTGACGATGCCGACGTCGAGGTCGCCCAGAACGTCGATGGCGATGCGCTGCTCGGCCGAGCGGCCGTGCAGGCCGAACAGGTCTCGGTCACCGCGCACGAGCTTGAGCACACCGCCGGGCATGACGCGGCCGAGCGCGGACGATGACCCGCCGGCGCTCGTCAGCACGACGCCCGTGTTGAGCGGCAGGTCCTCGATGTCCTCGAGCGCGAGGCGACCGGATTCGAAGAGGCGATCCACGTCGTCGGCACTCACGGTGCGCTCGACGATGCCCGTCCAGCCGGAGTCGGGCACGCCGTCGGCGCGGTACTCGTCGGCGTCGAGCCCCACGGCAGAGGCCTTGATGCGCATCGGCAGGTCCTTGCTCACGACCGTCACATCGTGGCCTTCGGCCGCGAAGTTCGCCGCCACCGCGAGGGTGCGCGAGTCGTTGTCGCCGAGGCGGAAGCCGGCAGGCAGCGCCGACGGGTCGGTGTGGTTGAGCTCGACGCGCAGCGTGCCACCGTTGCCGACGGGCACCGGGTGGTCGAGGCGCCCGTGCGTCACGCGCATGTCGTCGAGCAACCGCAGGCACTCGCGGGCGTAGTAGCCGAGTTCGGGGTGGTGGCGCTTGGCCTCCAGTTCGGTGATGACGACGACCGGCAGCACGACGTCATGTTCCTCGAAGCGCAGCACGGCCCGCGGGTCGGAGAGCAACACCGAGGTGTCGAGCACGTACGTCTTCGTCGCCGTATCGGCCCGTCCGTCGCCGTCACGCGGGGCCGTTTCGGCGTCCTTCGTCGTGATGTCGCGCTCGAGAAGGTGGCCATCGAGAAGTTGGCTATTGAGGACGCCCGTGGCGCCCCCGTTCGTGCTGGAGTACGCCAGAGTCATCGTCGATCCTCGGGTCCCTCGTCGGTGCGCCCCGCCGTCGGTAGGGCTGCAAGAGGCGTTCTCGCCCCTCCCTTGCGACGCTAACGACACCGGTGTCGTTCCGGGTGTTCGTCACCCGTCGCAGGGGTGAACCTTGGATGAACCGGGCCGCCGGTCAGCCGCCGAAGCGACGCTCGCGCTCGGCGTAGGCGCGCACCGCGCGCAGGAAGTCGACGCGGCGGAAATCGGGCCAGAAGGCCTCGCAGAAGTAGAACTCCGAATGGGCGCTCTGCCACAGGAGGAACCCGCCGAGGCGCTGCTCGCCGGACGTGCGGATGACGAGGTCGGGGTCGGGCTGGCCCTTCGTGTAGAGGTAGTCGCCGACGTTCTCGATCGTGAGGCGATCGGCGAGCGACTCGAGCGACTCCCCGCGCTCGGCGGCGTCGAGGAGCATCGCGCGGAACGCGTCGACGATCTCCTGTCGTCCGCCGTAGCCGACGGCGATGTTGACGACGAGACCTTCGGCGTCGGTCGTCTTCTCGACGGCGGCCTGAAGCCGGGCACGCGTTGCGTCGGGCAGCAGTCCGAGCGCACCGACGAGGTTGAGGCGCCGACCGGACGCGGCGAGACCGTCGACGACGTCCTCGATGATCTCGAGCAGCGGCCCCAGTTCGACCTCGCTGCGCTTGAGGTTGTCGGTCGACAGGAGCCAGAGCGTCACGACCTCGATGCCGAGTTCGTCGCACCACGTGAGCAACGGCTCGATGTTGTCCGCACCGGCGCGATGGCCGTGCTCGGTGTTCTCGCCACGCAGTTTCGCCCACCGACGGTTGCCGTCGAGCATGAGTCCGACGTGACGCGGGAGGCGCTCACCGGGAAGCCCCTTGACGAGCTGACGTTCGTAGGCGGTGTAGAGCACGTCACCGGGACCGCGCACCGGGCTCACCTCCGTTGACTCGTCATGGCTGCAATCGGGTCGAACATACCAACGTTTGACGGGTGTTCCCCGCGCGTCGGTTCCATGCGGGCGGGGAAACCCACGCGACGAACGCAGGCGTCAGTGGCGCGCGCTACCGATGGGGTCGTCGTCCTCCGGCGGCACGGGGCTCTCCTCGGAACGCGCCCCCGCCGTCCGCGTGTTCTCGAGCACCTGCTCGCGCTGTTGGAACGTCATCTTCCGCAGGTGCGCATTCATGCTGCGGAAGAGGAACCAGCAGGCCAGGGCCAGGCCGAACAGGACGAGGAAGCCCCAGATCCCTGCGGTGACCTCGACGCTCTCGTTGCCGCCCATCAGCTTTCCTTCCGCTCTACGACATCGTCCACGACCATCTTCGCAGGTGGGGTTGCGGTGGCCATCGCGTCGGCCTCCTCAGGGGTGCCGAGCCCGGCGAACAGGTCGTTCTCGTCCTCGGCCACGGGCACGGCCGACAGGGCGATGTCCCAGTCCTCCATCGGCCATGCCGTTGCCTGCTCGTCTGCGCTGAGCGCGAAGAACTGACCGTCGGGGTCGATCTGCGTGGCGTGCGCGAGCAGTGCCTTGGTGCGCACGTCGAACCACTTCGAGGCGTCGACACGCGTCGTGATGCGGCCCTCGGGGCGGTCGGCGCGGCGCTCCAACCACGCGGGGTACGGCGACTCGCGCCCCGCCGTGACGAGCACGTCGTGGTAGGCCTCGAGTTTGGCGCGGGAGAACGTTCGGTCGTAGTAGACCTTGAGCGGCTGCCACGGCTCTCCCGCGTGCGGGTACGCCTCCGGGTCACCAGCGGCACGCACGGCCGAGATCGTGACGAGGTGGGTCATGATGTGGTCGGGGTGCGGGTAGCCGCCGTTCTCGTCGTACGTCGTGACGACGTGCGGGCGGAACTCACGGATGACGCGCACGAGCGCCTCGGTCGTCACGTCGAGCGGCTCGAGAGCGAAGCATCCGGGCGGAAGCGGCGGCAGCGGGTCGCCCTCGGGCAGACCGGAGTCGACGAAGCCGAGCCACGTGTGCTCGTACCCGACGACGTCGCGTGAGGCCGCCATCTCCTGGCGACGCAGGTCGACGAGGTCGCTCTTGACCCGCGGGTCGTCGGCCAGGCGCGGGTTGAGCACGTCGCCGCGCTCCCCCCCGGTGCAGGTGACGACGTGGACGCGGTTTCCCTCGGCCAGGTAGCGCGCCATCGTCGCCGAGCCCTTGCTCGCCTCGTCGTCCGGGTGAGCGTGCACCGCCATGAGGCGGAATCCGCTGGTCACGTCGTACCTCGTATCGTGTGGGTGACATCTGAGCTCGCCTGCCCCGGCCAACCTGCCGGGACGGAGCGTGCGTCGCCCATTGTTGCAAAGGAGCAGCGGTGTCCCCTACACGCCCACGGGCCGAACAACGCAAGTGGTGGATCATCGGGATCGTCGGTGTGATCCTCATGTCCGCTCTCGCGGCCTGGTTCGGCATCAGTTCCTCGTCGAACACGGTGAGGGCCAACCAGGCCGGGTTCAAGGTCATCTCCGACGACCGCATCGAGGTGCGTTGGGACGTCATCCCGAGCGAACGCAACCGTGCCATCACGTGCACGATCATTGCGCTCAACGACAAGCGCGACGTGCTGGGTACCAAGCAGGTGGAGCTCAAGCCCAGCCCCTACCGCTCGACGCGATACTCCGACGTCCTGCGCACCACGTCGCGCGCCGTCTCGGGAACGGTCAAGGAGTGCCACTACACGGGGGAACGCCCGCCGGCGCAGTGACGTTCGCGCCGCCGCCACGCGGATGCGCCATCTCGTGCCACGCGGCGGGCGGTGTTAAAATGGTGGTTTGATCCCGGGCCGAGACGCGCGCCGCAGTACGCGGTAGCCGCCGTCTCGGCCTTCATTTCACGCCGCGCCGAGCGCGCGTGGAACCTGATGCACACAGCAAGGAGTACACCGTGAGCGAGACCACCACGTCGTCGAGCTTCCTCACGCAGGACGCGTTCGATCGTCTGTCGGCCGAGCTCGAGCACCTTTCGGGCCCGGGCCGCTCCGAGATCGCCAAGCGCATCGAGGCTGCCCGCGAAGAGGGCGACCTCAAGGAGAACGGCGGCTACCACGCGGCGAAGGAGGAGCAGGGCAAGATGGAGGCCCGCATCCGCCAGCTCGAGTCGCTGCTGCGCAACGCCACCGTGGGTGAGGCTCCCGCCGACGACGGCATCGTCGAGCCGGGCATGGTCGTCACGGTCGAGATGTTCGGTGACAAGGAGACGTTCCTCCTCGGCAGCCGCGAGATCGCCGGCGACGCCGCCGACATCGACGTCTACAGCGAGCAGTCGCCCATGGGCGCTGCGATCAACGGCAAGAAGAAGGGTGACGAGGTCACCTACGACGCGCCGAACGGCAAGTCGATCGCCGTCAAGATCATCGACGCGAAGCCGTACGCCGGCTGACACTGCGTCACCGCAACGAAGGAGGCGAGCACCCGTTCGGGGTGCTCGCCTCCTTCGTCGTCTTGGCGGTACTGCTGCCTACTTCGCCACGGCCCGCGCGTAGATGCGGGTAGCGAGTGGCACGAAGATTGCGAGAACCACGAGTACCCAGGCCAGCGTGTAGATCTCTGCGTGCTGCAGCGCCCACGTGTACTCGATCTTCTCGCGCATGGCCGCCGAGTCACCGCCCATGGCGCCGAGGTTGCCGAAGCGTTCACGGGCGGCGTGCGTGATGGTGGAGACCGGGTTCCAGCCAGCGAACCACTTGAGTGCGCTCGGCATGTTCTCAGCCGGCACGAACGTGTTGGCGATGAAGGTGAGCGGGAAGATCACCATGAACGCGGCGTTGTTGACGATCTCCGGCGCCTTCACCTTGAGGCCGATGCACGCCATGATCCACGAGATCGCGTAGCTGAACAGGAGCATGAGCGCGTAGGCGATGAGCGCGTCGAGCACGCTTCCGCGGATGCGCCACCCGATGACGAGGCCCGTCAGGGACATGACGACGAGCACGATGACGTTGTTGACCACGTCGCTCAGGGTGCGCCCCACGAGCACCGACGACGGGTGCATCGGCAGCGTCCGGAAGCGGTCGATGACGCCCTTCTGCATGTCGTCGGCGAGGCCGGCACCGGTGATCGTGGCGCCGAAGACGATGGTCTGGGCGAAGATACCGGCCATCATGAACTCGCGGTAGCCGCCGGCGTTCGGTCCGG
This sequence comes from Dermacoccus sp. 147Ba, assembly GCF_004151355.1. Classification (NCBI taxonomy): domain Bacteria; kingdom Bacillati; phylum Actinomycetota; class Actinomycetes; order Micrococcales; family Dermacoccaceae; genus Dermacoccus; species Dermacoccus sp. 147Ba. Next base: position 18,043 of record NZ_SEHL01000018.1, on the reverse strand, counting down.
CGAGCGAACCGAAGACGTAACCGAAGAGCAACACGAACATGATCGGCTGCATCGTCGAGAACACGAGCAGGTCGGGAACCCGCTTGATCTTGATGAGGTTGCGACGCATGACGGTGAGTGCGTCGGACACGAGGTGACCCATCAGTGCTCACCCCCTTCGCTCGCGGCATCGGCTTCGTCCTCGGACTCCGCGACCGAGTGGCCGGTGAGCGAGAGGAAGGCGTCGTCGAGGGTGGGGCGACGCACGGCGATGTCCGCCACCTCGATGCCGGCCTCGTCGAGGTCCCGCACGAGTGCGACGAGGGCGCGAGTGCCGGATTCGACCGGGACGACGAGCTCGCGGCCGCCTTCCGGAGCGTCCACCTCGCCGGAGCCGTGACGCGCCATGAACTCGCGGGCGCGGGCGACGTCGCCCTTCTCGCGAAGGTGCACTTCGAGGCGCTCTCCCCCGACCTCGTTCTTGAGGTCGTCGGCCGTTCCGCGCGCGATGACGTGCCCGCCGTCGACGACGACGATCGAGTCCGCGAGACGGTCGGCTTCCTCGAGGTACTGGGTCGTCAGGAGCAGGCTCGTGCCGCCGGAGACGAGTTCCTCGATGACCTCCCACATCTCGCCGCGACTGCGCGGGTCGAGGCCGGTCGTCGGCTCGTCGAGGAAGATGACCGGCGGGCGGGCGACGAGTGCTCCGGCGAGGTCGAGGCGGCGGCGCATGCCGCCCGAGTACGTCTTGGCCGGGCGGTTGGCCGCGTCCTCCAGACGGAATTGGGCGAGCAATTCCTTGGCCCGCGCCTTCGACGCCTTCCCACCGAGGTGATACAGGCGGCCGATCATGTCGAGGTTCTCGAAGCCGGTGAGGTATTCGTCGACGGCCGCGTACTGGCCGGAGACGCCGATGCGGCGACGCACTTCGTCGGCCTGCTTCACGACGTCGGCTCCGGCAACACGCGCATGGCCGCCGTCGGGGCGGATGAGCGTCGTGAGCATGCGCACGGTTGTCGTCTTACCGGCACCGTTCGGGCCAAGGACACCGAGCACGGTGCCCTCGGGAACCGTGAGGCTGACATCGGCCACCGCTACGGACTGGCCGAACTTCTTGACGAGGCCCTCGGCCTCCACCGCGTGAGGCACGGGTGTCTCCGTTCGTCGAGGCGCCCGGGATACGAGCGCCTGTCCCATGGTCTCAGGGCATCGAGCCTTCTGGCCAACCCTTTTGGGTGAACGGGCGTCCAGTTCGACGTCAGACGCTGCCCGAACTCAACTGTGCGACAACGCTGACGGCGAGGAACGCCGCGATGACCACACAGATCCAGCCCCAGACCCATGCGGCCTGGTCGGGCTTGGGGCCACGAAGCTCCGAGCGAGGCCCGTTCGGGCCGAGGTACGGCGCGATGTCGCCTGGTACCTCGCGTCGTTCCTGATCGAACGGGCCGCCGTGCGTGCGCGCCCACCACTCCTCCGCGCGGGTGAGCGCAGCGTCGCGCACGGCCCACTCGCGCCGTGCGACCGCTGAACGGTGCAGCAGTCGCACGGCGAGAAAGAGGGCCATCGCCAGGAGGACGAGGCGGATGACGACGCCGGTCATCGCGTGCTGTCGAGCGCCTGACGCAGGTCGGCGACGAGGTCGTCCGCGTCTTCGATGCCGACGGACAGGCGGATGAGTGCCGGAGGCACCTCGAGCGCGGTGCCCGCAACGCTCGCGTGCGTCATCTTGCCCGGGTGCTCGATGAGCGACTCGACACCGCCGAGGCTTTCGCCGAGGGTGAAGATCTTCGTCGCGTCGCACACCTCGAGCGCACGCTCCATGCCGCCGGCGACCTCGAAGCTCACCATGCCGCCGAAACGCTTCATCTGCTTCGCGGCGACCTCGTGGCCGGGGTGCTCGGCCAGGCCCGGGTAATAGATCTTCGTGACGTCGTCGCGTGCCGAGAGGAACTCGACGACCTTCTCCGCGTTGTCGCAGTGGCGCTCCATGCGCACCGAGAGAGTCTTGAGGCCACGCAGCGTGAGCCAGGCGTCGAACGGGCCGGCGATGGCGCCGAGCGCGTTCTGGTTGAACCGGATCATGGCCGCCACCTCGGCGTACTCCTCGACCGCGACATTGTCACCGACGACGACGGCGCCGCCGACAACGTCGGAGTGGCCACCGGCGTACTTCGTCGTCGAGTGGACGACGATGTCGGCGCCGAGGGCGAGCGGCTGCTGGAGGTAGCTCGAGGCGAAGGTGTTGTCGACGACGAGCAGCGCTCCGCGCTCGTGCGCGACGGCGGCGATGGCCGTGATGTCGGCGATGCCGAGGAGCGGGTTGGTGGGCGTCTCGACCCAGACGAGCTTCGTCTTGTCCGTCATCGCGGCGGCGACGGCCTGAGGGTCCGCGATGGGAGCGGTGGAGTAGTCGACGCCCCAGTGCTGCGTCACCTTGTCGACGAGGCGGAACGTGCCGCCGTAGGCGTCGGTGGGGATGACCATGTGGTCGCCGGGGCGCAGAACAGCGCGCAGCACAGCGTCGGAGCCGGCGAGGCCCGAGGCGAACGCGTAGCCGTGCGTACCGCCCTCGAGAGCCGCGATGCATTCCTCGAGCGCGGTGCGGGTGGGGTTGGCCGACCGGCTGTACTCGTAGCCCTCACGCAGACCTCCGACCCCGTCCTGCTTGTACGTCGAGGTCTGGTAGATCGCGGGGACGACGGCCCCGGTGCGCGGATCGGGCTCCTGCCCTGCGTGGATGGCGCGGGTGGTGAACCCCAGGGACTCAAGCTCGTTCTCGTGCGTCATGATCGCAAGCCTAGTGGCGTCCTCTGACAACCCGCGAAAGGCACTCCGCGCATAGGCTGACAGCCCCCGGTTCGCTTCCCTGAGAGGCCCGACCCATGGCCCGCGTCCTCGTCATCGGTTCGACGAACGTCGACCTCGCCGTGCGCGTTGAACGTCACCCGTCACCGGGCGAAACGCTCAGCGCTCGGACGCTGCACACCTCCCCCGGCGGCAAGGGGGCGAACCAAGCCCTGGCTGCCGCCCTGAGCGGTGCCGACGTCGTCTTCGCTGCGAAGGTGGGGCGCGACGCCTACGCCGACGAGGCACTGCGCCTCCTGCGCACATCAAGGGTGGACCTCTCCCGTGTCGAGGTTGTCGACGACCCGACCGGAACGGCGTTCATCACGATCGACGACAGCGGTGAGAACAGCATCGTCATCGTCCCCGGAGCCAACGGTGCCTGGCGGCCGGAGGACGTGCGCACGCTCGAGTCAGCGATTGCCGACGCTGAGGCCGTTGTCTGCCAGGGCGAGATCCCCGCGGAGGTGGTCGACGCCGTGGCCGTGGCTTGCCGGGCTGCCTCGACGCGGTTCGTCCTCAACCTCGCGCCGGTCATCGACGTGGCGCGCGAGACGCTGACCGCCGGGGACCCGCTCGTCGTCAACCAGCACGAGGCGCGACTCGCTGCCGACGCACTGGGCATCGCACCCGCCGACGACGACAGCGAAATGATCCGCGCCGTGGTGGCCGCCGGCGTTCCGTCGCTCGTCCTGACCCGCGGGGCCGACTCGACGCTCCTTGTCTCCGCCGACCGCGTCGACGAGATCGTCTCCTGCCCTGTCGACGTCGTCGACACCACCGGGGCGGGCGACGCGTTCGTCGGGGCACTCGTCGCGAAGCTCGCAGACGGTGCCGACACGCGTGACGCTGCCCGCTACGCAGCCGCCTTCGCGGCCGACACCGTCACACGCGCCGGAGCGCAGGAGTCCTACCGACGAGGCTGAGCGCCCTCACCGGGAACAACGACGGTGGCCGCCCCGAGGAGGGACGGCCACCGTCGAACGCTCCGGCGTTCAGGAGGAAGTGATCAGGCGTCGAGCGCCCTGTCGAGCTCCTTGTAGTCGATGCCGGCAGGTGCCTTGGCGACGACCGTCTGCAGCATGCCGAGTCGTGCAGCCTTGAGCTTCTCGTCATCAGCCATGACGAGCACCTCGTCGAAGAACGTGTTCAGCTTGTCGGTGAGACCGCTTGCCGCAGCGAACCATTCGGTAAGTGAACCGCGGGAGTTGTCGGCCAGGTCGGCCACGAGCGGAGCGACAACCCTCTCTGCGTCGTCGGTGAGAACCGACGCGTCGAAGGAGGCGTCGGTGCCCGCAGGAACGATGCGCGTGATGCGCTGCGTCACCTGCACGAGAGCCGCGAACGCCTCGTCTCCCGAGAGCCTCTGGATGTCGGCGAGGTAGGCCTCCGCCGCACCCGGCGTGCCGGCCGACGGAGCCACCGCCGCAACGAGCGGCGCGGAGACGCCCTCGTCACGCAGCTGCTGGCCGAAGCGGCCCTCGACGAACTCGGCTGCAGCCGCGAGCGCTTCGCCGGAGACCTCGACGCCCTGCTCGCGCAGGCGCGCCGCTGCGGCCTCGAGCCCGGAAGCCACGCTCACGGTGGCCACCGTCGGCACGCCGCGCAGGATCGAGACGACACCGAGCGCGGCGCGACGTAGCGCGAAGGGGTCGGACGAACCGGTCGGCTTCGCGCCGATGGCGAACATCGCAGTGAGCAGGTCGAAGCGGTCGGCGAGGGCGAGCAGTGCACCCGGCGTCGAGACCGGCAGCGAGTCACCGGCCGAACGGGGCTTCTCCATCTCGAAGAGTGCCTCCGCGACGGCCGGGGTCTCCCCTGCCTTGAGCGCGTACTCGCGCGCCATCGTGCCCGCGAGCGACGAGAGTTCGACGACCATCTGCGTCGACAGGTCGAACTTGGCGAGTTCGCCTGCGCGCGTCAGCGTCGTCTTGTCGTCGCCCGACAGCTCCACATGGCCGGCGAGCGCCTGAGCCACGTCGCGGATGCGATCCGCGCGCTGGGCGAAGGAGCCGAGACGGTTCTCGAACGTCAGGGAGTCGATGTTCCGACGGAAGTCGTCGAGGCCCACCTTGAGGTCGGCGTCCCAGAAGAAGGCCGCGTCCTCGTAGCGGGCGCGCAGCACCGACTCGTTGCCGACGCGCACGACGTCGTCGTCGATCGCCCCGTTGGCCATCGTGACGAAGTACGGCATGAGCTTGCCCGACTCGTCGCGCACCGGCAGGTAACGCTGGTGCTTGCGCATGACGGTGGTGAGGATCTGCTCGGGCAGGTCGAGGTAACGCTCCTCGAAGGTGCCGAGCACGCCGCGCGGCTCCTCGACGAGGTTCGTGATCTCGTCGACGAGACCGGCCTCGCCCTCGATGTCGATCGTGCCGCCCACGGAGCGAGCGAGTTCCAGCGCGCCGTCGACGACGGCCTGGCGCCGCGCGTCGATGTCGAGGAGGAAGCCGGCGCCCTCGAGCGTGCTGACGAGATCCTCGGCCGAGGCGATGTCGACGTGCGGCTGCGCAGCGGTGCGCTGCAGGTACGTGGTGCGACCCGCCGTGAGAAGACCGGCCGTCGCGGGGACGACAGCAGTGCCCCACAGCGCCACGAGCCAACGGATCGGGCGGCTGAAGGTGAGCTCCGGGTCGTTCCACTTCATGTTCTTGTCGCTGCGCAGGCCCGCGACGACGTCAGTGACGATCGCGCCGAGCACCTCGAGCACACCGCGACCGGTCTGCGTCTGCTTGACGGCGACGTGCTCCGCGCCGTCGAACTCAGCGGTGACGACGTCATCGACGGAGACGCCCTTGCCGCGGGCGAACCCTTCGAGCGCCTTCGTGGGCTTGCCGTCGGCGTCGTAGGCGGCCGCGACCTTGGGCCCCTTGGCGAGCGTCTCGGCGTCCGGCTCGTGCGCGCTGACGCCGGGCACCGTGACAACGATGCGGCGCGGCGTGCCGACGACGCTGAGGTCACCGTGCTCGAGGCGGGTGGCCGCGAGCGCCGTCGTGACGGCCTCCTTCACCGCGGGGAGGGTGGCGTCGACGACGTGCGGCGGCATCTCCTCGACGCCAATCTCGAACGCGAACGTCTGAGCGTCGTCGCCGAGGTCCGTCGCCGACTCGGCCTTCTGGGCCGGCTGCGTGACGTTCGGCGCCGTCACCGCTGCAGCAGCGATCTCGTTGACGCGCGACGTGGCGACGCCCTCCTTGAGCAGCGGGAAGCCGAGCTCCTCGCGGCGTTCGGTCCACAGAGCACCGGCCTCGCGGGCGAGGCGGCGCATGAGCGAGAACGAGCGAGCGCGCTCGGTGGTCGACACGGCGCCACGCGAGTCGAGGATGTTGAACGCGTGCGAGCTCTTGAGCACGTACGTCCACGCCGGCACGGGCAGGCGGGCGTCGATCATGCGCTGCGCTTCGTCCGTGTAGTTCTTGAAGAAGGTGTGCGCAGTCTCGACGTCGGCGTCGTCGAGGTAGTAGCGCGACATCTCGTACTCGTTCTGCGCGAAGACCTCGCCGTAGGAGATGCCCTCGGCGTACGCCATGTCCTTGAAGTGCGTGACGCCCTGGAGCGCCATGAGGATGCGCTCCATGCCGTAGGTGAGTTCGACGGAGATCGGCTCGAGGTTCTGGCCCACGACCTGCTGGAAGTAGGTGAACTGCGTGACCTCCATGCCGTCGAGCCAGACCTCCCACCCGAGGCCCCACGCGCCGATGGCGGGCTGCTGCCAGTTGTCCTCGACGAAGCGCACGTCGTGCGCGTCGAGGTCGATGCCAAGCGCCTGCAGGGAGCCGAGGTAGAGCTCCTGCGGGTTGCCCGGGTCGGGCTTGAGGATGACCTGGAACTGCGTGTGCGTCTGCAGACGGTTGGGGTTCTCGCCGTAGCGGCTGTCGTCGGGGCGCACGGAGGGTTCGACGTACGCGACGTGCCACGGCTCGGGCCCGAGGACGCGCATGACCGTGGCGGGGTTCATCGTTCCCGCCCCGACCTCGGTGTTGTAGGGCTGGACCACCATGCAACCGCGGTCGGTCCAGTACTTCTGCAACGTCAACAGGGCATCTTGCATCGTCAGTACATCGGTCACACGCCCAAGGTTACCGAGTGCCGCGTGTCACCCGCGCCACCGTTCGTCCACGGGAGCCGGTGCCTTGTCGCTCAGGCGTCGTGTGCAGCGTCACCCGGAGCCGAATCGAGCACCTTCTGCCACTCGACCAACGTCCCCTCTCGCTCGTAGCCGAGTTCACGGTTGATGCGCAGCATGTGCTCGTTGGTCTCGTCGTTCCAGGTGCGTTGCACGGTGACGCCGGGCGCGGCCTGGGGCAGAGCCAAGGACACGGCAGCCTTCACGCGGTAGCCGAGCCGATGGCCCCGGTGGGCTTTCGCGACGAGGGTGTCGTCCTGGTAGGCGATCCACGGTGTTTCCGCGGGCACCGAAACGTGCGTGAACGCGGCCATCTCACCGGTTTCCTCGTGCCAGGCCACGGCCTCGACGACGACGCGCCCGCGACGTTCGTCCTCGTCGAACATCGCGGTGACGCGCTCGGGGGTCCAGTTCTCCGGCTCGATGGCGAGGTCGCCGAGAGGTGTGTCGGTCGACATCATTCCGGCGAGGCGCGCCCGTTCCGGCAGCCAGTCTTCGGGAAGCCGACCGACGACGGTCTCGATGCGGTAGCCGTCGTTCATCTCGATGACGCGGCGCATCTCGGCCCCGATGTCGGCGCTCACGGGGAGCCGCTGCCCGTTACGCACGCACGTCTGCGCTTCCGCATAGCCCGCTGCTTCGAAGAAGGCGGCCTCGTCGTTGGCGGCACCGACCGGCGTCTGCGTTTCGATCATGAGCGTGGTGCGCCCGGCCTCTCGGCAGACACGTTCGACCTCGTCGACGAGACGTTGCTTGAGCGCCGTAGCCCGCTCGTCGAGGCAGGCGACGTCGAACCCGGCGAGATGTGGGTTGTCCTGCGTCGGCATCCCGATGGCTGCGGACCCGACGACGTCGCCGTCGTCGTCGATCGCGGCGAGCCAGACCTTCGCGTGGGCCAGGGACTCCCACATCTGTGCGAGTTCGTTCGGCGGGTAGGCAGTCGTGTCGCGCCCCCACTGGCGGCCCCCGGCCGTGACGAAGACGGTCGCCCACTCCTCGAACTGCGGGTGTTCAGGGGTGATCCGTTCGATGCGCACCGTGTTCATGCCAGTCATGGAACGCCAGCAACCGCGCACCCGACAAGTGAATTTCCGGCGGTACCGGCCCTACGATCGACGGCAGGCCCGGAACCCGACGCCACATCACCCTGCGTTTCATGGCCGCACCGATGGATGCCAACGTGCGCGGGCGCGTCGGTGCCGGCCGGATGCTCGAGTGGATCGACGAGTCCGCGTACGCCTGTGCCGCGGCGTGGAGCGGGCACTACTGCGTGACGGCCTACGTCGGCAATGTGCGCTTCCACCAGCCGTTGCACGTCCGCGACCTCGTCGAGGTGCAGGCGCGGTTCATCCACACGGGCACGTCGAGCATGCACGTGTCGGCGCGAGTGCGCTCGGGCAACCCGCGCACGGGCGAACTGAACCTCACGACCGAGTGCACGATGGTGCTTGTCGGCCTTGACAACGACGGCGACAAGCGGGCCGTGCCGCCTTGGGTGCCAACGCTTTCCGAGGACGTCGCGCTCGACACGGACGCGCAGACGATGGTCGAGATCCGCGCGAGGCTACTGCGCCCCATCCCACTCGAAGTGCCGCCGCTCGTCGACTGACGCGCGCCGTTCACGCGGTTGCTCCGCGAGTTCGGAATCCTCTCGGACACGCCTGCGTTGAACACAGCGACTCCAGTGAAAGGAACGCCCCATGTGGTTCACCCGTCAGGATTCCGCCCCGGTCGACGTCGCTGCCGTGCACGACGTTCTCGGCACGCCACTGCTCGGCGGGTGGCCGGACAAGACCGAGACGCTGTACGTCGCGATGGGATGTTTCTGGGGTGCGGAGCGCATCTTCTGGCAGATCCCGGGGGTCGTCTCGACGGCCGTCGGCTACATGGGTGGCGACCGTGAGAACCCCTCGTACGAGGACGTCTGCACGGGCACGACGGGCCACACCGAGGCCGTCCAGATCGCGTACGACCCGGAGAAGGTCTCCCCGGCCCAGCTGCTCAAGGCGTTCTGGGAGAACCATGACCCGACGACGGCCAACCGTCAGGGCAATGACATCGGCACGCAGTACCGCTCTGCGGTCTACTGGACGACGCCCCAGCAGGAGACCGCTACGCGTCGCACCGCGGAAGCGTTCCAGGATGCGCTGACCGACGCGGGCCGCGGCGCCATCACGACGGAGATGAAGCCCGCCGACGAAGCCGGAAAGTTCTGGCCGGCCGAGGGCTACCACCAGCAGTACCTCGCGAAAAATCCAGGCGGGTACTGCAATCACGGCTACAAGGGCGTGACGTGCCCGGTCGGCGTGGCCGACCTCCCCGCGCAGACCGACGTTCTTCCGCCGAGCAAATAAGCGCGAGCTCGGGGTACCTCGACCCCGTGGAGTCCACGCTCCGCCCCTAGTGACTCCAGCCCACGGGGAGAGCACGGCGTCAGCGCATCTCTCCACTGGGCAGACTTTCCTGCCGTTGGGTCGAGGCGGCGACTACCCAACCGCAGGAAACTCGGCCCAGCGGTGACACAGAGTGGCCCAGATCACTTGATTTGACGGGCTTCTCGCGGCGCCTCTAATGTAATGCCTGTCAAGAGATCCGATGCAAAGCCCTGGCTGGTCGGACGGCAACCCTCACGAACGTGGCGGGGTGCTCCAGGTGATGACACGGCCGCGTCAACCGCGCGGCAAGCACGTTCCGCACCCGGAACACATCCCTTTCGAGGGCTTCGTACCGGTGCGCCCGATCCCGGGAGATCACATGCAGCACACGCATCGCCCCACCCAGGCCCCCACCGCGCGACCGCACACGCACGACGCCGCGTTCGCGCGCCCCAAGCACTGACCGCACCCATCGTCGGGCGGTCGTCGCCGCCCACCCCACCGGCGCCTCGCACGCCCCTTCGAGGAAGGCATCACCATGTCCGAGAACACCAACTCCACCACCCCCGGAGCCAGCCCGGCCGTCCAGGCCCTGCCCGAAAAGCCGAAGAGCAACGGCCCCAAGTACGCGGCCATCGGCGCAGGCGTCCTCGTCGTCGCGCTCGCCGCAGGCTTCGGCATCAAGGCCTTCACGGGTAGCGACGACGAGAAGCTGACGAAGATCACCGTCGGTACCACCGAAGCGTCCGACCCGTACTGGACCGAACTGGTCAAGGTCGGCAAGAAGAAGTACGGCCTCGACATCCAGCCGGTCAACTTCACCGACTACACGCAGGCCAACCCGGCGCTCTCCCAGGGCCAGGTCGACGTCAACCAGTTCCAGCACCTGCAGTTCCTCGCCGACTACAACGCCGCGAAGAACGACACCCTGACGCCGGTCGGCTCCACCTACATCGTGCCGCTGTCGCTGTACTCGAAGAAGCACACCACGGTGAACGAGTTCGCCGACGGCGGCAAGGTCGCCATCCCGAACGACGCGACGAACCAGGCACGCGCCCTCCTGCTCCTGCAGAGCGCCGGTCTGCTCACGCTCAAGGGCGGGGGCAACTCCCTGTCGACGCCCGCCGAGATCGACGCCGCGAAGTCGAAGGTCGGCGTCACGCCCGTCGACGCTGCCCAGACCGCAGCCGCCCTGCCCTCCGTCGAGGGCGCCGTGGTCAACAACAACTTCGCCGCCGACGCGAACCTCGACCCGAGCAAGGCGCTGTTCAAGGACGACCCCAAGGCGAAGTCCTCGGAGCCGTACATCAACGTCATCGTGGCCCGCAAGAAGGACGCCGACAACCCGACGTACGCGAAGTTCGTCCAGGCGTACCACGAGAAGTCGGTGCAGGACCTCATCTCCAAGCGCACCAAGGGAACCCAGTACGAGGTGAAGCGTTCCGTCGCGGACGTGCGCGGCATCCTCACCCGCATCGAGTCGCAGATCAAGGCCAAGAAGTGACCCCCACTCCCCCGGCCCGACCCGAGAACGCGCCGGCGGTCCGGCTGCGCGGCGTGAGCAAGACCTTCGTGCGCGGCAAGAAGAACGTCACCGCGCTGCAGGAGATCGACCTCGACGTCGCTACCGGCCGCGTCCTCGCCGTCATCGGGTTCTCCGGTGCAGGCAAGAGCACCCTCGTGCGGCTCATCAACGCGCTCGAGACCCCGACGACCGGCTCCGTCGAGGTCGACGGCGTCGATCTGGCGGGTCTGGGAGCAAAGCAGATCCGAGCTCTGCGGGCCCGCATCGGCATGGTGTTCCAGCAGTTCAATCTCATCCGCTCGCGCACGGTGTACGCCAACGTCGCCTATCCGCTCGAGGTCGCCGGTTGGGACAAGGACAAGCAGGAGGCGCGAGTCACCGAACTGCTCCACTTCGTCGGTCTGACGGAGAAGGCCTGGGCCTATCCTGACGAGCTGTCCGGCGGCCAGAAGCAGCGCGTCGGCATCGCCCGCGCCCTGGCCACGAACCCGGAGATCCTGCTCGCCGACGAGTCGACCTCCGCCCTCGACCCCGACACGACGAAGGACGTCCTCGCCCTCCTGCGCCGCGTCAACGATGAGCTCGGCGTGACGATCGTCGTCATCACGCACGAGATGGACGTCGTGCGTGAACTGGCCGACGACGTCGTGGTCCTCGAACACGGCCGCCTCGTCGAATCCGGGCCGACCGAGCAGGTGCTCGGCGCACCGACATCGTCAGCCACGCGGCGGCTCGTCGACGCGACGCTGCGCAACGTGCCCGACGCCCGCGAGATCGCGCGGCTGCGCGAGAGGGTGAGCGGACGCCTCGTCACGGCAACCGTCCACGACTCCGCTGGATTCGGAAGGGTTCTCGCCTCCACCGGCGCCCGCGGTGTCGAACCGGAGATCGTCCACGGTGGCCTCACGCCCCTCAAGGAAGCGAACCTCACGACGTTGACCCTGGCCCTGCGCGGTGACGACGTCACCGTCACGCAGGTGCTGACCGACCTCGCCCAGGTCGCCACCGTCCACGAACTCGAGGAGGCCACGGCATGAAGGTCATCACTGCGGACACGGACTGGAGCGCACTGCGCCCCGTGCTGTGGGAGTCGGTCGGGCAGACCCTCCTCATGGTCAGCGCCACCATCGTCCTCGGCGGTCTGTTCGGGCTCGTGCTCGGCGTGCTGCTCAACACGACGCGCCGCGGCGGCATCATGGCCAACCCGACGGTTCACACGATCCTCAACGTGCTCGTCAACATCATCCGGCCGATCCCGTTCATCATCTTCGCGGCCGCGCTCGGTCCGCTGACGCTGAAGGTCACCGGCTCGACGATCGGTACCGCGTCGATGATCTTCCCGCTGACGCTCGCCGCAACGTTCGGCATCAGTCGCATCGTCGAACAGAACCTCGTGAGTGTCGACCCGGGCGTCATCGAGGCGGCTCAGGCGATGGGCGCGAGCCCGTGGCGGATCATCCGCACCGTTCTCATCCCCGAGGCGCTCGCGCCGCTCATCCTCGGGTACACCTTCGCGCTCGTCGCCGTCATCGACATGACCGCGGTCGTCGGCGCGATGGGCGGCGGCGGTCTCGGCAACTTCGCGCTGGCGTACGGCTACCAGCGCTACCAGTGGGCCGTGACGTGGGCAGCCGTCGTCATCATCATCGTGTTCGTGCAGATCGCGCAGTTCATCGGTAACGCACTGGCCCGCAAGGCTCTGCGTCACTGATCGACGCGCTCGGGCGTCCAAAGGGTCAGTCCGTCAGCGGGTCGACGAAGCGGCCTGCTGCAACTGGGCGCGCAGATCCTGCGGCATGCCGTGACGCTTCTTGCCGTGGCCCTTGCCGTGACCGTGGCCGCGCCCCGAGTCGGACGCCGACTCCGTCAGCGCGTTCGCCGGGCCCGGCGCCGGCTGCGGCACCGGCTCGCACTTCACGTCCGAGTGCCCCTGCCCGCGAGTGCGCTGCGGCGTCTTGCCGGACAGCAGGTAGGTGGCGATCTTGTCGTCCGTGCACGCGATACCGCTCAGCGAACCCGAGTGCGTCGTGCCGCCGACGCCCTCGATGAGCGAGCTCTTCGGGAAGCGCTTACGCACCTCGAGCGCACCGCCGTACGGCGTCGCGCCGTCCTTCGTCTCCGAGATGAGCAGGATGGGCCCGACCTTCGAACCGTCGACGCGGGGCGCCTGGCGGTTGCTCGCCTTCACCGGCCAGCTCGTGCACGGAAGGTTGAACATCGCATTGGCCCACGTCTCGAACGGCGCCTTCTTGGCGACGCGCGTATTGTCGGCCTTCCACTTGTTCCACGACGTGGGCCAGGCAACATCCGAGCACTGCGTGCCGAGGTAGACCGCATACCCGTTGTCCGAACCCGGGCCGGAGCCGTTCGCCTCGTCGTAGAGGTCGGTGACCGGGCCGAAGTCGCCCTTGAACGCCGCGACGAGTGCCTCGGCGTCACCTTCCCAGCCGAACACGTAGTAACCGGCGTTGAGGAAGGCATCCGTCCACTCGTTCGGTCCGATCTTGCCGTCGGCCGGCGTTTTCGCGAGCTTGTCGAGCATCGCGTACCAGCGCTTCTTGATCGCCTTGCCGCTCTTGCCCAGGTGGTAGGTGGCGTCGTTCTTGGCGACCCAGTCGAAGAAGGTGTCCATGTTCGCGTCGAACGCGACGTCCTGGTTGAGGTTCGCGTCGTACCAGACGTCCTTGGGGTTGACGACGCCGTCGAGCACCATGCGGCGCGTTTGCTTGGGATACATCGTCGCGTAGACCTGGCCGAGGTAGGAGCCGTAGCTGAAACCGTAGAAGTTGATCTGCTTCTCACCGAGGGCCTTGCGGATCGAGTCCATGTCACGCACGTTGTCGACGGTCTTCATGTGCGGCAACAGACGTGCGCCGTCCGCCTTCGAGCAGGCCTTCGAGTAGCCCGCGGTCTTGTGTAGCCACTGACGTTCCGTGCCGGCCTTCGTCACGCGGTAGTCGGGGCGGTTGTAGCCGAAGTAGTTACCGTCGCACGCGAGGCTCGGGAGGCTGTCGCCGACGCCTCGCGGGTCGAATCCGATCCAGTCGTACGGGTCGCCGCCTCCGTTCGGCACCCACTGACCCAGGCGTGCCAACGTCAGGCCGGAACCGCCGGGGCCACCCGGGTTGACGAGCATGATGCCCTGCTTCTTCGCGTCGGGCGTCTTGTGCTTGATACGGGACACGGCGAGCTTGATCTTCGCGCCCTTCGGCTTCGCGTAGTCGAGGGGAACCGTGACGTAGCCGCACTGGGCACCCGCCTTGACGAGACTCGGCGCCTTGCATGCTCCCCATGACACCGGCGGTGGCGTGTAGCTCGACGACGCGCCGGACGTCGGCGCCTTGGACGAGGCCTGCCGGGCGCTCGCACCTGCAGGTGCAAGGCCGATGCTGACGAGACCGAAGGCTGCGGCTGCTGCGCTGAGAGACTTCTTCATGGTTCCCCTTGAATCCCTTTGCGCGACGCGTTCGTTCGCGCACTCACCCACTGATCTTGCCGCTCATAGGTCATCAATGGGTGAAAAGAACTCAAGGAATTGTCATCCACCTCATAGCTCAGTCGAGAGGAGAGCAGGTTCCCTTCGCCGAGGAGGAGGGTCCACTCAGCCCTGCGGACGGACGAACGGGAACGCGAGCGTGGCGCGGATCGGAGCCCCGAGCAGCATCATGATCGTGCGGTCGACGCCGATGCCGAGGCCACCCGTGGGCGGCATCGCGTACTCGAGCGCGCCGAGGAACGACTCGTCGAGCGACATCGCCTCGACGTCACCGGCCGCCGCCTTGAGCGACTGCTCGGTGAGGCGACGACGCTGCTCGACCGGATCGACCAGCTCGGTGTACGCCGTACCGATCTCGGCGCCGAAGGCCACGAGGTCCCAGCGTTCCGAGAGGCGCGGATCGTCACGGTGCTCCCGCGTGAGCGGCGACGTCTCGACGGGAAAGTCGGTGTAGAACGTCGGGGAGGTCGTTCGTGCCTCGACGAGTTCGTCGTACAGCTCGACGACGAGTTCGCCGGCGCCCTTCTCCCGCGGAGCATCGATGCCGTGGGTTTCGCACACCGCAGCGACTTCCTCACGTGTCGACGCGGACGTGAGCGTCACGCCGCAGGCCTTCGACACCGCCTCGTGGACGGGCACGGCGGGCCACGGTCCAGAAAGATCGACACGCTCCACGCTGCCGTCCGACATCGGTCGCAGCGCGATCTCCTCACCGTGCACCGCGCGTGCCACTGCGAGCAGGACCTCGCGCGTCAGGTGACGCATTGTTGTGTAATCGCCGTACGCGTCGTAGGCCTCGAGCGAGGTGAACTCGGGGTTGTGCGTCGCGTCGGCGCCCTCGTTGCGGAAGTTTCGGTTCAGTTCGAAGACCTTCTGCATGCCACCGACCGCGAGGCGCTTGAGATAGAGCTCCGGCGCGATGCGCAGGAACAGATCCATGCCGTAGGCGTTGATGTGTGTCTTGAACGGCCGCGCGGACGCTCCGCCGTGCACGGCCTGGAGCATCGGGGTCTCCACCTCGGTGTAGCCCAGGTCGTCGAACGCGTCACGGAAAGCGCGCACCCCACGTGAGCGTGCTTGCAGCATCTCCATGGAGTCGGCGTTGACGATGAGGTCGAGCGAGCGCTGACGCACGCGAGCGTCAGGGTCGCGGAAGCCGGAGTGCAGATCGGGTACCGGGCTGAGGCATTTGGCCGCCATCTGCCACGAGTCCACGAGAACCGACAACTCGCCGCGCTTCGAGGTCACCACCTCGCCGCTGACGCTGATGATGTCGCCGAGATCGATCCAGTGGCCCCAACGGCCGAAGGCAGGCTCCGGGGTGCCGTCCCGTGTGGCCATCGCCTGAAGGCGAACGCCGTTCTCCTCGAGCACGATGAAGCTCACCCCACCGAGGTCGCGCAGAGCGCGCACTCGGCCCGTGACGGAGACTCGCTCCCCCGTTGCGGCGTCGGGCGCCAGATCGGGGTGGCGCGCCACGACGTCGGCAACGGTCGTCGTCCGCGGAACGCGGGGCGGGTAGGCCTCCACGCCGGCTTCGGCCATCTGCGTCAGCTTCGCGCGCCGGACGCGCTGCTGCTCACTGCGCCGCGGCTCGGGAACGCGCGGGGTGAGGCTCTCGGCCTCGAGCGCCTGAACCCGCTCGACGAAGTCGGCCTCCGGGCGCGGCGGCTGGTGGTCGGCCGGCTTCGGCCCCACGAGCAGGCGCGGACCGAGAAGGGGCACGAAGCCCTCCGCCACGCCCATGGCCAGGGCGGCGCGCGGCACCGTCAGCTCGGGGTCGTAACAGAGATAACGCGGCACCCACTCGGGGCGGTACTTGTCGTTCGAGCGGTAGAGCGTCTCGAGCTGCCAGAAGCGAGACGCGAACGACAGCGCCTTGTCGCTCAGTCGTGTCACGGGACCGGCACCGACCTCATCGGCATCGGCGAAGACGTTGCGGAAAACCGCGAAGTTGAGCGAGATACGCCGGACCCCCAGCGCCGGCGCGGCTTCGACGAGGTGGGCGACCATGTACTCGTTGAGCCCGTTCTCTGCGGCCCGGTCACGGCGCATGACGTCGAGGGACAGTCCACGCGCACCCCACGGCACGAAGGACAGGAACCCGCGCACGGCCCCGCTCTCGTCGTGAGCCGTGATGACGACGCAGCGTCCGTCAGCGCGATCGCCGAGACGGTTGAGCGCCATGGAGAACCCACGCTCGGTCTCGTTGCCGCGCCAGGCGTCCGCCAGCCGCGAGATCTCATCGAGTTCCTGGCCGGACAGCTCTTCGTGCCGGCGCACGTGTGTCGAGTAACCGGCGCGTTCGACGCGGGTGACCGCCTGGCGCACGGGACGCATCGTGCGCCCCTGAAGGGTGAATGCGTCGACGTCGATGATTGCCTCGTCGCCCAAGGACCACGCCTTGAGACCCGCGTCGACGTACGCCTGCGCGCCGTCAGCGCTCGCCGACAGGACGGCCGGGTAGAGCCCGTGCTCAGCACACTGCTCCAGCCAGCCTTCGATCGCGCCGTTCCAGGATTCGCGTCGCCCCACGGGGTCGGCCGATGCAACGCTGACGCTTCCCTCGTTGCGGAACGTGAGCGCGGCTCGCCCGTCTGGTGCGAAGAGCGCGGACTTGTCACGACGAGTGGCGAAGTAGCCGAGCGAGTCGTCCTCGCCGTGTTCGAGAAGCAGACCACGCAGACGCAATTCGTCGTCCGCGTCCGTCAGGCCACGCACACGCCCGGAGCGCCACAGCACGAGGACGGCGAACAACAACGCGAGTGTGGACAGGACGCTGCCGATACCGAAGACCCACTGATGACCGTGGTGGCCGGCGAATCCCGGAGTGTCAGGAGGAGTCCGGACACCGAAAGCGCTCCGGATTCCCCACACGACCCGTTGCCCCACGGTGTCGAGGCTGCGAGGGAAGAACAGCGTGAGTGCCACGGTCACGAGAACGGAGAAGGCCCACCCACTGAGCAGGGCGACGAGGGAGGCCCGCTTCGCGCCTTCGCTGAGACGAGTCTTGAACGCACGTCGAGAAGCTAAGACGAGGGCGAAGCTCGCAACCGAGATGCCCAGCGTGACGCTGGAGACGATCGGCGATATCTGGAAGCGCGCCCAATCTCGATAGGCCCCGTGAACGTGGAGCCGATCGAGCATGAGAAGCGACTCTGTGCGGAAGAAGATCCGCATGACGGAGTCGAAGACGGCGAGGCCCATGATGAACACGAGCGCCGTGTGAGCTGCTCGGAAGCGACGTCGTATTCCACCGGAGAGCACGAGTGTCATGCAGACCACGAAGAGTGACGGCTCACTGGGGATGTCGAACCAGCCGAGGACGTCCATGACGACGTTGAGAAATGTGTTGCGACGAACGGGGATCGCCACGAGGGACACGAGCGCAGCGACGAGAAGCAGCCGGCCGGCCCAGGTCGCAACCTCGTCCCGCCAACCCTCGTCGCGCCAACCGCGTCGGGATCTGACGCCGCTCTTGTTCCCCTGCTTCACAGCCACACGTGTGAGGGTAGCCGCCGCACAATGCAAGAAACCCGAGACGGTCCCAGACGCGTTGAAGGAAAGACTTTTGGGTATGCGAAAAAAGGGGGTTCTCGAACCTGAACCATAGTCGGTGTGGGCCGAGCCGTTGGGCTACAAGGCCGTCACACGTGTGACACGTTCAGATCGTTCGAGAACCCCCTTTTCCATGG
>NZ_SEHL01000017.1:0-29668 GCF_004151355.1 Dermacoccus sp. 147Ba | reverse complement strand
GGCGCTGTCGCGCCTTGGCCTCTCCGGCTCCCGGTGCCGGCTGTCGCCGGCCCTCGCTCGCGTGGGGGTTTCGCCCTGGCGGGCTCGGTGGCCTCGTGTGCGCTCTCCTGCGGCCCTGTCGGGCCTCGTGAGTGCTTGGGTGCTGCGGATGACCGCTGACGCGCTCACGAGGCCGCTCACGCGGCTACCCGAGCACCTTCGGTGCCGTGACCCCCTTGGTGCCCCGCTGGCGCGTTGCACAGCTCTCCCAGGCCTCCACCCCATCTCGTCGCCTCGCTCTCGCGCTGCGTCGTAGATCGACACTCACCGTCTGCCGGCGCGAGGAGTGAGCGGTGCGCCCCTGTTGGGGGCTTGCTCAGATTTCACGCACTGATGCCCCCCGTTCCCGTGTGTGAACGAGGGGCGTTGTGTCTTGTGTGCGCGCGCGCCAACCGAATACGGCTTAGGTGCCCCGGTTGGTCGACATCGAGGCAGCGAATCCGCTAGCAGCCCTTCCACAGCCGTGCTGCGCTCGGGGCACCACCCACTCAAGGGCGTCAGAGGATGAGGGAATGGCGTGTCGTCACCGAAACCCTTTGACTCAGGGCCGGGAGCCGCGCCATACTTGAAGCACTGATTACTTGCTTTCAAGCACCCGATTGCCGTCGGGGGCGTTGCTCCTGGTCTGAGCCCCGGTCTCCTCTAGCGAGGCCGGGGCCTTTTCAGTTGTGAGGCGAACCTCCCTGTAACGTCGCGTGGCGCCACGTGCTTTACGTGCGCCGTGCACACAGGTTATAACTAGTTAGATTGAAATGTCATGCAGCACACACCGAGGGCGAAGGACGGAGGCCAGCCGATGTCTGACGATGGCACGCTGTTCACACAGCCCGACTCGCCAACCGTTCGTCGCGCCCGCGAGGTCAAGGCCGCTTTCGATCGTCTCCAAGAGGAGTACACGGCCCTTCAGGTCGAGCGCGCCGAGCTGGTGCACCGCCTGGGCGACGAGGGCTGGACGTCGTATGCCGTCGCCGATCTGTTCGGTATGTCGCGGGTCAACGTGTTCAAGATCAAGGAACGCTACCCGCGCGAACAGTGAACGGGCCGCTCCCCTTGTGGGGGCGGCCTGTCTTAGACTGCTGGGGCCGTCGCCCGGATGCCGGTCGGTTACTTGTGAGCGCGAGTTACCGGGGGATTTTCCGCATCCTGGGCGACGGTCTTTGTGTGCCGTCAACCTGTTCACGCTCCCTACCCTGCACCCGTGCGGGGGGACGTAGGAACCGCATTTCGTGGACATTTGGGGACACTTGAAACGTCCCTAGACTGTCCCTCGTGCCCTCCACCCCGAACACGCGCCTACACGCCGCGCTCGACGCGGCCGGCCTGACGCGTGCGCAGCTCGCCGAGACCGTCGAGGTCGACCCCAAGAGTGTCGAGCGGTGGATCACCCAGGGCCGGCTACCGCGCGCAGCGACCCGCCTACGCGTGGCGAGCGTCGTCGGCGCCGAGGAAACCTACCTGTGGCCGGCCCTCGTCGAGCGTCCTGGCAGCGGTGCGCCGGCCGAGATCGTGCAGGTGTGGCCCTCGCGCGACGTCGTGCCGGGGCATGTGTGGCAGAACCTCGTCGACAACACGCGTGAACGCCTCGACGTGCTCGTGTTCTCGGGCGGGTTCCTCGTCGAGACGTTCCGCCTCGCCGAGCGCATCGCGGCGGTGTCGGCCGCCGGCGGCCGCGTGCGCATCGCGCTCGGCGATCCCCTCTCCCCCGTCGTCGCCGAGCGGGGCATCGCCGAGGGTTTGCCGTCACTGCCGAACCGGGCCGCGTCGACGAGCGAGTACCTCGCCGGCGTGCGAGACCTGCCCGGCGTCGAGGTGCGCGTGCACGACACACCCCTCTACGTCTCGATCTACGTGTTCGACGACGAGCTGCTCGTCAATCCCCACACCCACGGTCTGCCGGCCAAGGACAACCCCGTTCTCCATCTACGCGCCGCGCCAGGCGCCGGCGGTCTCGCCGACTACTACCGCGACGCGTTCGAGCGCGTGTGGGACGTCGCCCGCTCATAGATCGCCGTCGACGACCTCGGCCTCGGATTGCTTGCAAGCAAACAAGGAAGCACGCGTATGTGGTGCGCGAGCGATCACCGTCGCGCCGGCCTGTCGACGAGACGCACATGCCGGGGCTGTTCCAGCTCGAACCGGGCGACGCCATAGAACGGCCTGTCGGGCATGGCGGGCACGCCGACGAGGGCGGGCATGTCGTAGCGCCCCCTCCCGAGCACGATCCGGTCAGGGAATGCCTCGTCGAGCCATAGTTCCGGGGCGGTCGGCGCGAAGCCGTCGAGTCGCTGAGTGCTGAGCACGGTGCGCACCCCGAAAGCCCCCGCGAGCATCACGAGGTCACGCAGCACCTCGACCGCCTCGGGATTGCACTCTCGGAGGGTGCTCCCGTCGTCGATGACGAGGAATCGCTCGCTCTCGCGGCCGGGGCAGGGAGAGGCCGCGAGAGCTCGAAGGGCGGCGGTCATCGCGTCGTGGTCGTGCACGGCCTCGACGGGGCGTGAGAGCGGCCCGATGCGCTCGACGCGCTCGAGGGGGTCGAGCACGATGACGTCGGCGTGCTGGGGCAGCTGCTCGATGACCTGGCGCACGAGAACGGTCTTGCCCTGGCCGGCGTTGCCGACGATGACGAGGTTACGTCGCGCGTCCCAGATCACGGGCGCGCCGTCAGGGTCGAGTCCGAGCGTGACGGCGATCGTGTGGTGGTGCATGGTCATTCCCTCTCCGAGGAGTGTTCGTGGTCGGCCCGAACCTACGGCGAGGATCGCCGCCGGCCCAGCACGCCGAGCGCCCCGCAACAATGGGGGCGTAGGGCACCTCCCCATCGTGAGATGCAGATTTCATGCAAGCAAGCATGAAAACAAGGAAGAAGGCAGGCATGACAGCGCGACGACGTGACTACTACGACGACCCGGCCGCACCCCCGGCCAACTCGATCAAGCCCTCGGCGAGCGCCTACGTGACCCACGAGGGGCGGGTGTTGCTGATCGAGCGCACGGATAACGGCAACTGGACGATGCCTGGCGGTGCGATGGATGCGGGGGAGTCGTTGCCGGCGTGCGCGGTGCGTGAAACGCGTGAGGAGAGCGGTCTCGACGTCGAGGTCGACGGGCTGGTCGGCACGTATACCGATCCGCTCCACGTCATTCACTACGACCACGGCCGGCCCGATGATGAGGTGCGCCAGGAGTTCACCGTCGTGTTCCGTGCGCACCCGCTCGACCCCAGCCAAGCGCCGTCGACGAGCGATGAGAGTCGGCGTGTGCAATGGGTGGCACTCGATGACGTCGACGAGCTGGAGATGGACGACTCACAGCGCATGCGCCTTGAGCATGCGCGGCGCCGACCCGTGGGCGAGCCCTGGCTCGGATAGTGACATAGACCACAATGTCTACCGCGTAGACATTGTGCGGTGAAGCGTGGCAGGATCGAGGAGACCGAGAACATCGGGTTCGAGGCATCGACACTTGGGAGTGATCATGACCGACCGTGAACAGGCGCCAGATGCGAGACGCGAGGGCCGGCCTCGGCTGGTGCTCGACGAAGCTTGGAACGTTTCGATGAGCAACGGACACCGCGAGCGCCTCCGTAAGCTGCATCTGCGAGGGCGGACGAACACGAGCGTGACTGACGCTTTCCAGATCACCGACGCCGGCGAGGCGTGAATCTTTCACCCCAGGAGGCGCAGGCGCGGGTCGATGAGGCCCGCGCCTTGCTGCGTGCCGCTGAACGAGAGCGCGACGCGGCGTTCGCCGCGTGGTACGCCGAGCAGCTCGCCCATGAGGGCCGCGCGCACGGCCTTTACGCGAGGCTCGCGCGCGAGGCCGGGCTGAGCGTCGAACTGCGCCAGTCGGTCATCAACGCGGTCAAGCGTGGGAGGGCGGCCTCGCCTTCGAGGTAACGCCCCCGTTCATCCCCGCCGGCCAGGTCAGAGGATGAGCGCGAGGCCGACGAACATGAGCGCGAGGCCGGCCATAGCGTTCCGGAGTCTGCGCGCGCCATCGTTGCCGTTGCGTGCTCCGATGACGTGGTTGGACAGCGCCCACAGGCCCAGGGCGACAGCCAGCGACCAAGCGAGAAGTGACACGGGTTTTCCTTTCCCTGACATCGAATCGAGCGGACTGGGTTCGACCCTTCGCTGACTCGCCCAATGTATCAAAAGAAAAGCACGCTTGTGATGTTAACGCTCCTTGTGTTTCGATGGGGTTGGCCTCGTAGCGGGGCCGAACCGACGAGCTGAAAAGGGCGGGGAACTCGTGGAGCCAAACGAGATTCAGCGGGAGGTCGAGGCAGCGCGCGCGGCCCTCACACGCTCCGAACGCGAACGCGAACGGATCTTCTACGAGTGGTGGCAAATCGACGCAGCCGAGCGCGGCCCCTACGGCGGGTATCAGCGGCTAGCCGACGCGACCCCCGGCACATCGCGCGAGGTGGTGCGTCAGGCCGCGCAGCGCGGCAAGGCTCGGTTCGACGAGGCGCGTGAACTCAACAGGGAAGCCCGCGAGCGCGTCGAGGACATGCCGCCGTTCGAGGTCATCGAGTCGCTGGAATCGCTGGGCATGTCGCGATCGACGATCGCCGACGCACTCAACGTCTCTGTCGACGTGCTCTCGCAGGCCGCCGACAAGGGCGCAGGGCTCGGTCAAGCCGAGCTGAGCGCCCTCAAGTCTCTCTACGTCACCGGGCACACCTGGCCCACGGACGGGTGGCGAGCTGCCCCGCTACGCGCGCAGCGTCTGCGCGCGATCGACTCGTCGACGGGCGGCAGACTGCCCCTCCGAGCGGTGACGCCATTCATCCACGACGACGTGGACGAGGATGCGGCGCTGGGCCTCCTCAGGGGTGACCTGTGGGCGCATTTGGTCGAACGGGGATTCGAGAGCGTCGACGACGATTTCGCGCTGTATGGCGAGCCCCGTTGGCCGGCGCACCTCGACCGCCTGGCCGATGCGCTGGTGAGCTGGTGGACTGACCGCGGTTTCCTCGAGGGGGTCACTCTCGAGCTGCTTTGGCCGGGGCGAGAGGAGCCGGACGAGAGCGCGCCCAGGATCGACAAGGTTGTGCCAGTGCAAGCGATCGTGAGGCGCAACGGCCGCGAGGCGTCCGTGCGCGTCCCCCTCGAGCTGGACGACCCCGACGCGTTCGCTGCCGAGAGCAGCGAATGGAGCGCCGTGCGCGCCTTGTGCGTGCTGTACCGCGCGTTCTCCGACGTCGCGCGCCGCGCCGACGCGGCATGTGATGACTACGTGCCTCGCCTATGGGATGACGGAGGTCGCCCCTAACGAGAGGCGCCAGGTCGCCCAACGACGAGCACCCGCTCACCCGACGATCGGGTGAGCGGGTGCTCGTCGGTTGTGGCGGGCACCTTGTCAGGCGTCCAGTACCCAGACGCCGAGCTTCTTGGCCGTGGCGTAACCCACCACACCATCGACACCGAGGTGGTTGGCCCGCTGGAATCGGATCACGCTGGCGCGCGTGCCCGAGCCATAGAAGCCGTCGACCGTGGTGCGGTATCCCTTCCGGTTGAGCGCGGACTGAAGGTTGCGAATGGACGAGTGCAACTGGTTGTACGCGCACCCGTAGGTTCTGCCCGCGCATCGGCTTGGGTCGCGTGGCCGTGCTGTACGCCATGTACTCCATAGCGATATACGGAGACTGCACCATGCAGTTGCCCCGCGCGGCCTGTGCGCTCGTGGCGGTCGCGGTCGTGGTAACCAGACCTCCCCCGATGAGTGCGGCTCCCATCGTCAGCGATGCGGCGATCTTCTTCATGACTTTTCCTTTCCCTCCCCCGAGAGCGGGTCTCCCTGGGTGGTCTATGAGACGCGGCGAGCTTCCGCGCGTGGGGCCGGCACCGGATGTTCCCGGCCGGCTGTCGGTGAGGTGTGTCAAGGTGCGCGCATGAGCGGTGGCAGCTACGGACGTCGGGGGCGCGGCATCGGTCTCGGTGAGCGTGCCGGCATTCCCGAACCCGAGGACGCGCGCCCCTGGGAGAACGTGCCGGCGCCGTTGGTGCAACCGCGAGACCGGCACGTCGAGGTGTTGATCGCCGAGCAGTGGCACCAAGGCCTCGCGGTGGCGTTGCGTCGTGACCCTGCCGGCGCCTGGCGCGTGCTCGTCGCCTACGTGATCGCGCCCGGTGTGGTGCATGAGGAATGGGTCGAGCAGCGCCAGGTCAGAACGCGCTAGGAAGCACGCGCGGCCAGTAGTCGACGCGCGCGCCACCCGAGCAAGCCGGCTGGGCCGAGCAGGAACAAGAAGGCTGCGGTTTGCATCGACGCGTAGGCGGCGAACGACAGAGTGCCGCTCATCGAGAAGAAGGCCAGCAGGACACCGGCGACGATGAGTAGTTCCCAGGCCGCGCCGGCCCACCCGCGCAGGGTGTCGTCGACCTGGCTCCAGGAGGTGAACGGGGTCATCGGGTGATCCTTTCGGTTGGGGTGTGAAGTCAGCATTGGCGCGAGCCGAGGAGGGCAAAAGCCAGGAGCATCCCGCCGACGCCGACGACGCCCAGCAGCCACGCACCCACGGCCGAGAACGGGGCGCGGAAACGCAGCGCGAGCACAACCCACACCACGAGCATGAGCAGAGCGACGACGCCGATCCACAGCAGGGCGTGACCAATCGGGTCGAGCGCGGGGATCGGTGGGCGACAGATCGGCGGATTGAGGGTGTCGTCGGCCGTCATCGGGGGGCCTCGACATACTCGTCGCGCTCGTCGTGCACGTAGGGGTGTGGGGGATCGAAGCGCGAGCCGAGCGCGAGCAGCGCCAGACGATGAGCCGTGACTGAGCGCCCCACCGGGTGATCGGCGCCGTAGCGGCTCACGATGTCGTCGAGACGCTCCTCGACCTCGATCGCCTCACCGGTGGGGGAGGTGTGCAGATCGGCCCACGACACCAACGCGCGCATCTCCTCGATGCCGTCCACGTCGCAGGCGTAGGACGCGAGCGCGTCAGCGGGGATGCCCCGCTCCTCGGCCTCCCACTCGGCGCCGGTGTGGTGGGCCACGAGGTCGCACACGATCGGGTCGAATCCCAGCACTTGCAGCCCGAGGGCTCCGTCGAGGGGGTGGAAGCCATGCGCCAGCGACGGCGCATATCCGACGTCGTGCAGTAGCGCCGCCGTGACGACGTGCTCGTGATGCTCGGGTGCGATCGAGTGCGGTGCGTGAGTGAGGGCGCGCCGCACCCGCTCACCCACGGCGATCGAGTGTGCGCGGCGAGACTCGGGAAGTTGGTCGAGAAGCGTCGAGATGTCCATGCGTCCGAGTGTGAACACTCGCGAGGAAAAGGCAAGCATGAACCGTGGATTTATACAGCGTGAGCCTGTAAGGTGGAACTACTCGCGCTCACGAGTATGACAACCACACACCGACCATCGGAAAGGCGAAAGCCATGACGAACCGCACCCGACTTTTCTCCGTGCAGGCACTCATCGAGTTGGACGAGCTCAGCGACGCCGACCTCGCCACGATCGACGATCGACGCGACCACACCATGATGCTCGACGACGAGGAGCTCGCCGACGTGCGCGCCATGCTGCGCCGCCTCGACAACGCGCCCGTTGGCGCCTCCCCCGAAAGCCGCCGGCCGTGGGCCGACGACGCCGCATGCAGCGGCGAATGGGAACTCATGGGCGCCACGGACGGCCCCGAGGTGATCGAGGCGCTCAAGCTGTGCGCGAGCTGCCCCGTGCTCGACGCCTGCCGCGCGTGGGTAGCAACCGAGACCATGTTCGAGGGCGTCGCCGGCGGCGACCTGCACACTCGAACCGGCAAGGCTCGCGTCCGCCTCGGCCTGACCGCCTGACCCCCAGCTCGTCACGACGGAAGGAACACCCATGCGCCCCCACCCGTGGAGCCCCAGCAAGGTCGCGACCATCTGGCTCGACTACGCCAGCGGCGCCGGCGTGCACGACTCGGGCCAAAGCCTCACCGTGCGCCCCCGTGAGCGCCGCAAGAACGCCAACCTCGCCGACATGCTCGACGCCGCCCTCGAGTTCCGATGCACCCGCATCATGCTCACCGGCGAGGTGCCCGCCAGCACCCGCGCCGACGATGCCCATCACTGGCTGTTCACCAAGACGCCCGGTTGGACGCCAGGAGCGCACTGGTTCGACGCCCCCGCCACCGGCCGATTCACCCATGACCTGACCGGGCACAAGGTCGAGGTCAAGCTCGCCGCCGAGTGGTTCGGCCACGCGGTGACCCACCCGCGCGAGGCGCGCGACGCGTGGCTCATCGTCGAGAAGGCGATCGCCGACGTGAGCAAGGGCCACGCCAAGATGTTCCTCACCCCCGGCGGCACGGGCACGAACATGTGGGCACTCAGCCTGCCCGAGAACGTCGACCCCGGCCTCGTCGCCGACGACATCGCCGAGGAAATCCACGCGACCTCGGGACAGCACCGAATCGAGCACCTCGTGGCCGGCGCCGGCCGCTGCGCCACCGGCTGCGCCGACTGCGCGCCGATGCCGCTTCCCGAGGGGCCGCTCGAGACGTTCGCCTACGTCGACGGCCGGTTCATGTACGCGGCGTGCATGCGCGAGCTGGGCGTCGGCCCCGGACGACGACTGACCGGCCCCCAGGCGGCCGAGCTGCTCGCGCGCGACGCCTACGCCCGCGCCCGCTACAAGGTGCGCGTCACGGTGCCCGAAGGGTGGCCGCACGTTGGGCTGTTGCCCAAGAAGCACGACAACGTGGCCGATGGGTGGCACTACCCCAACCGTCCCGGCGCGAGCTGGGAGACGTGGGCGGACGGCGCCGAGGTGCGCGTCGCACTGAACGAGGGGTGGTACGTCGAACCGCTCGAGGCCGTCGAGTTCGACAAGGCCCGCGTCCTCGACACGTTCGCCGATCGCATGACCCGTGCCCGCGAGCGAGTGAGCGCGAACGCCGACCTCGATCCCGTGGTGCGCCGCGCCGCTGCCGCCGCGCTGCGTGCGATCGTCATTCAGACCATCGGCTCGTTTGCCTCGCGAGGCCGCTCGACGACGCAGGTGTTCTGGAATGCGCGCCAGATTCCCGCCGAGCACGCCCACAGTGTGCGCGAGCTGGGCGGCGCCTACGTCGTGAAGGTGCCCGGCACAAGCAACGCGACGCGTCAGCGTGGTTTCTACCGTCCCGAGCTGGCCTCCCAGGTATGGGGACGCGCCCGCGCCCGAGTGCTCATCGGCCCCTCGGGCGTCAAGGGGTGGAACACCGGGGCTCTCGAGGTCGGCCCCGAGGAACTCATCGGCATCAACGGCGACGCGATCTACACAACGCGCGTTCCCCAATGGG
Source organism: Dermacoccus sp. 147Ba (assembly GCF_004151355.1). Taxonomy (NCBI): domain Bacteria; kingdom Bacillati; phylum Actinomycetota; class Actinomycetes; order Micrococcales; family Dermacoccaceae; genus Dermacoccus; species Dermacoccus sp. 147Ba. The sequence goes on along the minus strand of NZ_SEHL01000017.1, from coordinate 20,349 downwards.
CGCTCGGCACCGACCACGGCGGCGCCGACGACGGCAAGGTCGGCCGCCTGCGCCTGCAAGGTGTCATTCACGACGTGCCCATGCCGGCCACCTCGGGCGAACGAAACACCCTGCGCGCTCAGGCCGAGGCCGCCGGCATCGACGCCTACCTGACCGCCCTCACCACGACGGGAGAAGCGTGACCATGAGTGAGCACGACGAGGAGCGGATGAGCGTCGCCGACATCATCGGCGAGCTGCGCGCGTTCGGCATGACCCAACGCGAAATCGCCGACAACATCGGGCGCGATCCGCGCATGGTGCGCAAGGTCATCCGAGGCGAGTCCTCGGGCGAGCTGTACCGCGAATGCCTGCAAGCCGTCTACGACACCGGCCGTCAACAGCGGCCCGTACCGCGCCTGACGGACAAGAACGGCAAACCGCGCAAGGTGCGCGCCAAGGCCGGCAGCGAGGAGAAAACGCGCATCCCTGACGATCCCACCGTCGACCCCCAGCGATCGACCTGGGCGAAGCCGTCAGTGACCTACCTGCAAGGCGGTCAGCGTAAGTACAAGTGGGAGCTACCCACGACGACCGACGAGGCCGGCAAGGCCGCTCTCACCGAAGCGCACCGCGACATGACCGACGAGAACCGCCGCCGTGCCCAAGGGCGAAACCGAGCCAAGTTCCGCGTCACGTTCACCGACGGAACCTCGGTGCTCCTGGGCTCGAAGGGCGGGTACAAGGTCAGCCACATGCACAAGAAGCTCCGCACGAGCTTCGGTGGCGACTGGAACGCCTGGGCTAAAGACCAAATGGCGGGCCGCGCCGATGGGGCGCGCATCTCCAACCCGCCCGACCTCTCGCTGCCGATCGAGAGTATCGAGCCGCTCTACTACATGCCGGGTCACGAAGAGTCCTTGTGAGCCCTACCCCGCACGCCGTCGCGTGCTTGCTGGCCTGCATGATTGCTTGCAAGCATGAGAGAACTGAGGAGGAAAGAAAGCATGCAAGCAAGTAAGCAAGCAGGGGCCAGCTCGGGGGTGTCGGTCACGGTCGGCAACCTCAAGGGCGGCACCGGCAAGTCGACGACCTCGGTCTACCTCGCCCTGGCCCTCGCCAAGCGGGGCGGGCGGGTGCTGCTCGTCGATGCCGACGACACGAACGCGACCGCATATTCGTGGGTTGAAATGGCCGGCGAAGAATGGCCGGCGAACATCATTGTGCAACGGTGGCCCACCCTGCACGTCGGGCGCCTGGTCTCCGATAACAAAGGCACATTTGATCACGTCGTCATCGACACCGGCCGCGATCCTGCCGTTTTGCGATCAGCACTGCACGTTACCGACATGTTCCTGTTGCCAATGGCGCCGACCATGCCCGAGGTGGCCCGATTGCAGGACACCCTAAACGCGGCGAGTGAAGTTGGCGCGATCAAAGAACTTGACCTCGCCATTCTGTTAACAAAGGCTCGCGCCGGAACGCGCAGCGCCCGCGACGTTCGCGCCCACCTGAAAGACGGCATGGAACTCCCGGTGCTCGACACCGAGATTCCCCTGTCTGAGCGATACGCACAGTCAATGGGCTCGGTTCCCCCGCTCGGATTCTATGGCTCGGTTCTTTCCGAAGTCATCGCACGAAAAGAGGCTCGATAATGACGAAAAAGAATGTCGATTGGGCGAAGTTCGCCGCCCATCGTGACACGCCCACGACCCCACCCGACGCCGACGCCCAGGCGGCGCCCGAGGTGTCCCATGACGCGCCCGCCGCGCCTCAGCGGGCCGCTGAGACGCCCCGCGCCAAGCGCCCCCGACGCGAGCCCAAGTACCCCGCCAGCTACCGCCTGCCGGCCGACGTGCTCGACATGATCGAGGCCGCCGTCGACGCCGCAGCCGATGACGGGGTGAAGCTGTCCAAGGAGGACGCGGTGGCCGCCGCGATCCGCACCGCCTACGGCGACCTGTTGGCATGAACCCCTCACCCGTCGACCGGGCCGGAAGTGACTACGATCTACTTCCGTGCAAGGTGAGCGTGCACGAGGCGAAACCTCGACGGCATGGGCGCGAGCGAAAGCAGCTCAGCGCCGCCTCGAAGCTGCCCGCGCAGCTCGCGACGAAGCGATCCGCGAGCTGCTCGAGCAAGGGGAATCGCTACGCACGATCGCGAGTCGAACCGGGCTCAGCTTCTCGGCCGTGCGCTACATCGGCCGGCGCAAGCGCGACGACTGACCTCCCCCGTCGCCTGCCGGCCAGCAAGCCAGCAACCAAGCTCGCCGGAAACCATGCAAGCAAGCACCATCTGAGCGGGTGCGGTGAGGCTGCCCAAATCCACACGTTCTCCGAAGAACCGCTTCGCGAACCATTCTTCGAACGTGTGGATTCTAGCATGCCGAACCAAACCGAGCGAAAGATCGAAAGGGACATACCGTGACCCAGGCACAGCATCCCTCGACCACCCCCTCCTCGGAGGTCTCCCCGTGGCGGCGCGACCGCCTCGGCGCGACCGTGTTCGTACTCCTCGCCGCCGGATCGTTCGTGCTGCTCGTGCGCTCGTTCGGCGACCTGCACATGCAAGCGATCGCCCTCGCCGGGTGTCTGTGGGCCGGCGCCTGCGCAGCCTGGTTCAACTCCGGCCGGATCAAGAGCAACGAGGCGGGCCTGTTCGTCTCCACGACGGCTGCTCTGATCGCCGTCTGTGTGTGGGCTCAGCGCACCCCCTTGGCGGTGGTCGCGGCCCTCGCGGCCATCGCCGCGTGGACGCTCGCCGTGCGCCGATTGCGCCGGCTCGACGAGCGCGCGCTCACGTTGGAAGTGTTGGGGGCGAACCTGGCCCAGCTCACCCGTGACCGACGCCCCCCGCACCGCCTGCTCGAGCGGCCCCGATGGAAGGGCGACACCCTGACCTCGGTGCGCTGGTGCACGCCGAGCGTGCAACTTCTCGCCGGCCCCGATGAGAAGCGATCCCCCGCACGCGTCATCACCGACACGCTGGGCGCCGGCTACGTGCTCGAAAAGAAACGCAATCACGCGCTCATCACCTATCGCCCCGAAACGGTCGAGGAGAACGTCGATCCAACCCCTCCAACCCCTCACGATGTGCGCCGATTGACGGTGAACCTTTCCAACACGATCGGGTCGGGAACGCGCATCGAAGAAGTGCAACGCGACGACGAGGGAAACATCGAAGGATTCGCGATTGTTTGGCCCGAGGAGCTGAACGGAAAGATCGCCGCAGCTCACGCGCGGCGACGAGTTCAGAACGAGGTCGTATCCCTGTTGGGCCGTCCGGTCGAGATGCGTTGGCTCAGTGAGCGCGATCGCGCCGAAGTGACCCCGAAAAAGAAGCTGCCCGACGCATTGCCGCACCCTGGGAAGAAGGGGCGACGCGACAACATCGTGCGTATCGGTGTCGGCCGCTCGGGGGAGGTCGTGTGGGATTTGTCCGTACCCAACCCGCACATGCTCATTGCCGGTGGCACCGGTGGTGGTAAGTCATCAACCGAACGCACCATCGTCTCGGAACTACCCGCCGACAGTGAACTCGTGCTCATCGACCCCAAGCGAATCGAACTCAAGGCGTTCGAGAAGCTGCCCAACGCCGTCACCCGAGCACGTGACCCGCGCGAGATGTGGGACGCGATCGAAGCGGCGCACACCGAGATGTTCCGCCGCTACGACATCGCCGACCGCGAGGGTGAAAGCATGCTTGCAAGCATGCCGCGCCGGTTCGTGCTCATCGACGAGGGCAAGCAGCTCTACGACATGCTGAAGCGGTATTGGGGCGAGGAGCTGAAGCCTGAGATGGCTGAGGCGGCCAAATCCGGTGACGGCCCCAAGCCGCCCAACGGCTCCGAGCCGCCGGTGTGGGGCAAGCTGAATGAAATCCTCCAGCTCGGGCGCACCGCCCGCATGCACGTCATCATGTGCACCCAGCAGCCCAGCGGCTACTGGATGGGCACCGATGCGCGAGGCAACTACGGCGTGCGCATCGCGTGTGGCGTCGTCGAGAAGGAATCTTCCGACATGGTGTTCGGCTCCCGCATCGCGACAAGCATGCCGGGTGGGCCGGTCGAAGGTCGCGCGTGGATCGTGGCCGGCAAGGGCGAGACGCCCGAGCTTGCTCAGGTCTACTGGACGCCGAAGTTCGACGACACCCTCAGCGCCGACGACGCCGCGATCCTTGACGCGATCGGCTTGCACGCCAGCACCAAGAGCGCCCCCGCCCGCGCGCTGTCGGCCGGAAAGTCGCGCACGAAGGCCGCACCCGCGGTCGACGTCGACGAGGCCGACCTCGACGAACAGCGACCCGCCGCCGGCTCCCTCGGATTCGACGACGACGAGGAGCTGTACCTCCCGGCCAGCCTCGAACCTGACCAGCTCACCACCGCCCCGGCTGACGAGCCCGCCGTCGACGAGCCCGCCGTCGACGAGGCGCCGGCGCGCCCGGCGCTGCGCCTGGTGAGCAACCGCGAGAGCGAGCCCGCCGAGGAGACCGCCGTCGAGCGCGCGCCGGCAGCGACCGAGGCCGAGGTGAGCGAGGAGGCATCCCTCGAGCCCGCCTCGGGGCCCGAACCCGAATCGGGGGAGGCCAGCGACGACGACATCGACCCCGACGCGTTCGAGCCGGTCGATCCGTGGTCGCTGGACGCCGGCCAAATCGTCATGCTCGACGACGAGACAGGCACGTTCGCCGCTTGCGTCGTCGAGGTGGATTGGGACGCCCTCGACGACACCCTCATCGCGCTCACCGTCTCCCGCGACGGCGACGAACAGGTGGTGTCGATCGAGGCCGACGAGAAGGTGAACGCCGCCGTCTGACAACCGGGGTCGGTGCACGCCCGCGTGAGCACGCTCGATGCGTGTTCGCGCGGGCGTGCTTTGTGTTCGGTATGTCCCTTCCTACGCTGTGAGCGGTCAACCTCGGACGCGTCTCGTGTATCAGTCACCGAGCGCGGGCGTGCTTGGGGCAGACCGAATCGCTCTTTACAGTGAGAGCGTGCACATTTAGCACACTGTGCAGTCAAGGCAACACTCGAGGAGAAACTCCCATGAACACCATGCACACCGCGTTCGCGGCCGCCAGCTACGGCACCACCGGCCTCACGCAGTGGATTCAAGACAACGTCATCACCCTCATCGTTCTCATCGCCGGCGCCTGCGTCCTGTGGGCCGCGCGCGGCGGCAACATCGCCAAGGGCGTGACGATCGGCGCCGGCGTCCTCATCGGTCTGGCCGTCGTCGGTCTCGCCACCGGCAACAACGCAACGGACATCGGCAACTTCGTCGTCAGTCTGTTCAAGGGCTGAGCGCCGTGAAGCTGCCCGATGACGACGAGATTTACAACGTCGACGAGACCTACCTCGGCCCGCCTGGGCGCTACATCGCGCCGATGCGGCAGAAGGCGATCTTTGCGTGGGTCGTCATCGGGCCGTTTCTCGCCGTGGTGCTCATGAAGCTCGGCATGCCGTGGACGCTGCTCACCGTGGGCATGTTCGTTCTCGGCGTGACGTGGTTGGCGATGTGGCTCGCCGACCACACCACGAACGAGCGATCGTTCGGCTCGCTCGTGCGCACGTTCGCGAACGAGGTCTCGGCCAAACGCGAGAAGCGCGGTAACTACCGCGCACACGGCCCCGCCTCCCTCGAACCGCAATCGCGCGCGCTGCGCCGTTGGAAGCAACGCGCCAACGGCAGCACGCCCATCTCACTCGACACCAAGGACTGAACCATGTTCCGCAAGAAGAACGCACCCGAGGCGGCCGTCGAGTCTGACGGCGTAGACGACCGGATGACCGTCGAGGAAGCCGCCGAGGATGAGAAGTCGAGCCCGCTGTCGGCGCTGCGCAAGCTCGGGCGATCCAAGGGAGAGGACAAGGCACCGAGAACCGGCGCGCTGAGCCCGAACAAGGGACGCAACAAGGTCGACAAGTGGCGGCTGCGCACGGTCATCAACCACGTCACGTTCATCGGTGACGGCGGCACCGCTGGTGAGGATCGCCTCATCGCGTGGTATCTGCTCGACGCGCAGCAGTGGTCGTTCCGCTCACTCGCCGAGGGCAACTCGCTCATTCAGGCGATGACGACGAGCCTCGCCGAGCTGAGCGGAACGACGGTTCATCTGCGCTGCACGACGCAGCCGTACCCGGTGAGCGCGTGGGCGCGCTCAGCGTGGGAGAACGCCCCCGAGCCGCAGGAGGGTTGGGCCGCTCTCATGGAGCGCGATCAGCGCCACATGGCCGGTAGCGCCCAGGTCGACAAGATGGTTTACCTCGGCGTCGACCTCGGCAAGCGTGGCCTGGCTATCTCGCTGCTGGGAAAGGTGCACGCCGGCGTCGTCGACCGCGAGATGCAGGCGCTACAGGATCGCCTCGACTACATCGACCGCATCGTCGCCGGCGAGGGCGTCGAAGCGCGGCCGGTGACCCCGCACGAGATGGAATGGCTGCTCGCCAAGTCGTTCGCGCTGGGCTGCCCCGTGCCCGTGCCGATGCCCGACGAGCCGACTCCGGCGCGACTCGACACCGAAGATCTCGGCAAGTTCGTGTCGACGACCGATTGGTCGGCCGAACCGCTGGGCGCGACGAAGGTTGTCGCCTCGCTCGGCGGGCGCCAGGTCGAGCGCCACCTCGTCGTGCTTACCCTCGATCGAGCCGCCGACGTGCGCATCCCCGAGGAGCAGCCGCCGTGGATGTCCAAGGCCGATCAGTTGCCGTTCCCGATCGAGTGGTACGCGCGCATCGACATTCGCACGCCCGAGGAAGTGTCGAAGGACATGGCCCGGCAGACCGGGCGCATCGACGCGCAGCACTCTCACTGGCTGCACGACCACAACAAGCGCCCCCCGAAGCAGCTTTCGCGTCAGGCCGCTCGCGCGAGCGACGTCGAGGACGAAATGCGCTCGGGCTTCACCGGCATGCACACCCGCACGAAGTCATGGTTCCGCATTGCCGTGTCGGGGCGCACCGAGGATGAAGCCAGCGAGCGAGCTGCCGCCGTCATCGAGCACTTCAAGCCTCAGTTCCAGTTCGTGCGCGAGATGGGTCAGTACCATCTCGCCCGCGAGTTCGTGCCGGGTGAGCCGCTCAGCACGAACGCGCACGCGCGTCACTGGCCGCTCATCAAGGTGTGTGCGGGGCTGCCGCAGATCACCGCCGAAGTCGGCGACAAGCGCGGCCCCCACATCGGCGAGACCTCGGGCCTCGTCGAACGGGCCGTGTGCCATGACCCGTGGTATCTCACCGAGGTGCTCAACTCCTCGGGCCTGATCCCCCTCGTGGGCACCCTCGGCGCCGGTAAGTCGATGCTGCTCGGCCTGCTGTTCTACAAGCACACGCAGGCCGGCGCGTTCGGCGTCAGCCTCGACCCTGCCGGCCGTCTGCAACGCCTGTTGCAGTTGCCGGAAATGCGCAAGATCGGTCACAGCGTCGACCTGCTCGGCGGTCTGCCCGGATCACTGTCGCCCTACGCCGTGGTGCCCGAGCCGAACGTCGATCTGCTCCGCCTCGACGCCGAGAACCCCGACGACGAGGACGAGATGCGCGAGCGTCTCCGTCGCGCCGAGACTGCCGCGCGTCAGACGCGCCGCGACCTCGCGTTCCAAACGTTGCGCTGGTGCCTGCCGCACTACATCGCCGCCGACGACGACGCCAAGCGCATCCTCGACCAGGCCGTGCGCGAAGCCAACAAGGGGCTCGTGACCGACTCGGCCACCGACGTCATTCAGTTCCTCGAGAAGGGTGACGACGATCAGAGGGAAATCGCCGACCTGCTCGACACGGCCGCCGATCGCGAACTCGGGCGCCTGTTCTTCCACGAGCGAGGCCAGGATCGCGACACCCAGATCGTCTCCGACGCTCGCGCGACGTTCTTCAACCTCAAGGGGCTCATGCAGCCCGACCCGACCTCGCCGATCGAGGATTGGTCACCGGAGGAGCTGCTCGCCCGTCCGATCATGACGCTCGCCTCGTGGGCATCGGTCAACCTGATCTACCGACGCAGCCCCAACGAGCGAAAGATGTTCGCCCTCGACGAGGCGCACGAAATCACGGGACAGGGCGGCGCCGGCCGCACGCTCGTGACGAAGATCGCCACCGACTCGCGTAAGAACAACACGGCGGCCTATCTGTCGACGCAGAACGCTTCGGCGATCCTCAACCAGGACATCAACAACTTCACCGGCGCCGCGTTCATCGGCCGCACCGGTGACGAGGCGGCTCAGAAGGCGGCGCTTCGTCTCATCGGTAAGCCCGAGAACGTCGGTTACGAGGCGATGCTCGGCAACCTGTCGCGCCAGCGCCGCGACGGCCAGCAGCTCGCGTACCGCGAGTTCATTTACCGCGACGGAATCGGCGGCGAGGGTGGTCGCGGCGGAATCGAGAAGATTCGCGTCAGCCTCATGCACCACCCCACCGTTTACGAGGCACTGAACACGACGCCGGGCAAGGAGAAGAAGGCGCCCACGGTCGACACCGACGCCGTGGCCGCCGGCACCGAGGTTGCCTACGAGGAGGGCGCAGCATGAAGTCGCTATGGCGCATCCTGGCCGCGTTCGCCCTCCTCCTCCTCGTCACCCTCGGCGGCTCGTCGAACGCCTCAGCAACACCGATCAAGGCCATTGGCGAGTGCTACGACGCTCCGATGCCGGCCGAGCCGTCATCGGGCATGACGTGGATTCCCGACGAAGGAAAGAAGTGGCCGAACGACAAGGCCCACAACCCGATGAAGAATCCCGACCCCAAGGTGTTCAACGAGCACCCGCCGCAGATGGTGTACGGGTTTAACCCGGTCACTCCGATCTACGACAACGGGTGTGGGCCTATCCCGGGGATCATGCCCGGTGTCGGAAACTCGGTCGGAAACATGTTTTACGCGACGATTCCAGGCACGCTCCAGAGCTGGGGCTACGGCGCCATGCGCTCGGCGATCGACCCGAGCTGGCTCGGCTCGCTCGACAAGTCGGTCGAGACGTCGACGCGTTCGGTGTCGCAGGGCACCTGGGGGCCGTTCGCGGCCGTGACGATCATGCTCGTCGCCGCTGTCGTGTTGTGGCGCGCCAGGACGGGTGCGCTGCCGGCTGTCGTGACCGGTGTTGTGTGGATGCTCGGTGTGCTGACGTTCGTCACCTTCACCGTGAGTTACCCCGCTGAGGCGCCCAAGCTCGTCGACAAGAGCGTCCAGGGCGCCACGACGCAGATCGCCAACGGATTTCAGGGCTCGGGTGCCAATGGTGCCTCGAAGAACGCGACGAACGCTGTTGATCGCATGTGGGGCGAGGTGTGGATGAACACCCTGTACCGCTCGTGGGCGGACGCGTCGTTCGGGTCGGCCGAATCGAAAATGGCGAAGAAGTACGGCCGCGAACTTTTCGACCTCGAGCACTTCACAGCCTCCGAGTGGGAGGTCTATCAGTCTGACCCCGCCGGCAAGGGCAAAGACATTGCGATGGACAAGAAAAAGCGTTTCGACTACGTGGCTCAGAAGAAAGTGAAAAAAGAAGACCCCATCGCCTATGACTACTTGACGGGAAACCGTTGGGGTCAACGTATGACGACCGGAGTCATTTCCCTCTTGGTCACGGTATCGGTGGTGTTCTTCCTCCTCATCGCCTCGGCTGCACTGTTGGTTTCATACCTCGTGACCCGCCTCCTCGTGCCGTTCGCGCCGGCCGGCGGCGTGATCTTCCTCCTCGATGCGTTCCGCGATCACGTCGTCAAGGGCGCACAGAAGCTCGCGATGATCTTGGTCGCCGGCCCGGTCATGCTCGTTGGAGCCCTCGTCGTCATGCGCATCCACAGTGCGATATGGGGGGCGAAAGACATTCCGAACGTCGTCCAGATTTTCCTCGTCATAGCGACGAGCGTCATCGCGTGGAAGCTGCTCAAGCCGGCGCAGTTCTTCTCGATGCCTCACGGGGCCGGCATGGCCGGGCGTGCTCTGCGAACGGTCGCCGCCTACAAGTTCGGGCACAGCCGTGGTGAGGACGACGGGGAGAAGAAGGAGAAGAAGAAGCAAGACGACGCCGACAGCAACAGCAGCAGCGACAGCGGCCCCGTAGCGGCCCCGGAGCCGCTGCCCACCGGCCCGTTCGTAGCGCCGCCCCCGGCATCGGCCGAGGACGTGGACTCGTCCGCCGGCGTTCACCAGGGCGAGCACGTCGGTCACGTGACCGTCACCCCGGTGCGCCGCTCCACGCCCGGCACGTTCGTCCCTCGAGGGACGGTCGAGCCGGGACGGACGCCCCGCGACAACCGCATGCTGTCGGCGGGACCGACCGCCTACGAGACCGACACCGAGGGCAGCAACGCCGGCAGTGTCCCCAGCGCGACTACGTTGCCGCCGGCTGCGCGTCCGCTCATGGTCGAAGCACCCACGGCGACGAACACGCACAACGCCGACGACGCCGACCTCGACGCACCGCTCGACGACGGCTCGAGCACGCCGAACCGCCCCGGCGGTGCCGGTGGGGCGAGCACGCCGGGCACGTTCGTCCCGGCCTCGAGGATCGCGCCGGCTGTCACGGTGCCACCGACCGACGCCGATCAGGCGGGCGCGGATGAGCAGCTCGCCGACGCCACGACCGGCGCGACGGTGCACACGCCGACGCCGGCCGATGCCGACCAGGCCGTCGACGTCGACGAGGCGCACGGCCATGTCGCACCCGAACAGGTCGGCACGGTGCGGATCGGCAAACGGCAGCCGCAGACCGAATCGGAGGGAGCGATCGAGCCGAGCGCGATTTGGTCGCCGGCTACCGAGCACAACGTCATGGACGTCGACGAGTCGAACGTGACGTACGACGAGAACGGCGCGCCCGAGTTCGTCATCTACCACCCGAACAGCTCGACGCACTACGGCGTCGAGTGACACCCGAGGGAGAGAACTCATGCCCGCAGCAACGAAAAGTAATCAGAAGGTGCTCGGCGAGGTCGCTCGTCCTGTGCTGGCCTGGCCGCTGCGTAGCTGGCCGCGCCTGGGCGGTGTGATCGCGACCGTCGTCGTGCTCCTCCTCCTTGCGTCGAAGTGTGGTGGCGGGGGCAAGGCCGCGCCGGCCCCGACGAGCACCTCATCTTCCTCGTCGTCTAGCCCTTCGCCGTCGTCGAGCTCCTCCTCGAGTTCGGAACCGTGGGCCTCGACGGCACCCACGGTCGATGTCCCGAAGGAAGCGAGCGATGCGGCCAAGAAGTTCATGACCGCATGGCTGGATAAGAAGAAGAAGCCGGACAAGTGGCGCGCCGGGATCGCGCCCTACAGCTCCGACGAACTCAAAAAGGGATTTGCCAACACCGACCCGAGGAACGTGCCAGCCGAGAAGCTCGTCGGCGGTATCACCTCCGACCTCGACCAGGGCAACACGAGCGCGTCAAAGCTATCGGTGCTCGCCCCGACCGATGGGGGAGAGATGCGCCTCGCGATGGAGAAGATCAAGGGCAAATGGCTGGTGACGAGCGTCGAGCCCGTCGACACGTTCACGCCGCAGTCGGACGCGTGAGCGGGTCATGGAACCGATCGAGTGGGTAGCACTCCTCGCCAAGCGCATCGGATACAAGCGCCTCATCCGATGGGGCACGATGGGCGCGACCGCGTTTCTTCTCGTACTCCTGCTCGGAGTGCCGCTCATCCTCGGCGGCGTGGCGTCGATCGGGGGGAATGAAAAGAAGAAGGACGAGTGCCCGACTGACACCTCGGAGTCGGCGAAAAACGCGGCCGCCGGCCCCGCGCGCACGATCAGCCTCAAAGACCCCGAGACCAAGCGCAACGTCGTCATCATCACGGCCCGAGCTATTCGTGCCGGCCTCGGGAAGAAGGGCGCCATTGTTGCGGTCGCGACCTCGGGGGTCGAGACGGGCGGGCGCATTCACAGCCTCGACTACGGCGACCGTGATTCGCAGGGATTGTTTCAACAGCGCCCCTCGGTTGGTTGGGGATCGGTCGCGCAGATACGTAACCCGGTGACGTCGGCGGATGCGTTCTTCGGCGTCGCCAAGCACACCAAGAATCGTGGCCTCAAGGACATCAAGGGATGGGAGAAGATGCGCGTCACGGATGCCGCGCAGGCCGTGCAAGCATCCGCGACACCGTTCGCCTACCAGGAATGGGCGAGCACCGCCGAAAAGGCCGTGAACGACGTCTGGAACGAAGCCAACAGTGATCCGCTGTCGAAGAAGGACAGTAATAGCGACAGTTCCTCATCTTCGTCGACGTCGGGCGAGGCGAACGCGCAGACGGTGGCGAACGATTGTTTACCCGGTGGCGATGTCAAGATCAGCGGTTCGATGAAACAGCTCCTCAAGAGCTGGGCGCACCCCGACTACAAGTACGGCCGGCTCGAGCAGACGCGCGGTTATGCCGCAATGATCGCGCAGGCAAAAAAAGAAGGCAGTTATACCGGTAGTCCTAACCGTGTCCCCCTCGGCGACGATTGCGGCGTCTTTGTGACGCATCTCGTCGTTCGCTCGGGATGGGACAAGAACTTCAACAGTGGCGGAAAACCCACCAACGGTGCCGGTGGAACATGGGTGATCCGTCCGTGGATGGAGAAGCACTGGCAGAAACTACCACCCGCAAAGACACTGAAACTCAGCGACATGCGCCCTGGCGACGTCGGGATCATGCAAGGCCATGTTTGGATTTATGTCGGGCCGGTCGATGGAATGAAGGGCGTATGGGCCGAGGCCAGTGAGCGAGGAAGCCACGGCCCAGGGTTCGCACCCATGTTCAACAACTCAAAGAGGATTCTCTACAGTGACAACCCCACCACGGTTTACTACCGCAAGAAATGACGATGAGCGATAACAACGAGTTCGGCCTCACCCTCGACGGTCTCGATAGAAGCGATCAACTCGTGCCGCCGGGGCGCTGGGCCGTGCCGGCAACGGCGATGCCGCAGCTGAGCTGGGGCGACCTGGCGACAGTGCCCGGCCCCGGCGGGCGCGGGTGGGTCATCGACGAAATGACGATCGCCGAACCGGTTGAGGGCGCCAACGGCGAAGCCGGCTACCTGCTCGTTCCGATGGGTGAGAGCGTGGCAGCTCGCCGCCGGGGTGAGGAGAACGGCGAGGGCATGGTCGCCGTCATGCCGCGTTGGGAAGCGACGCAGAACATCTACGTCTACCGCGACGAGTCGATCTCAGGCCGCCGCGACGCGTTGCCCGAGGCGGCACCGGCCATGCTCGAGCGCGTCGGCTCGTCCATGTTCGAACCGCCGATGCTGCGCCCTCGGCCGGCGGTTGAGTTGCCGAGCTTTATCGGCCGGCGCATGCGCGGCGTCATCGAGGGGAAATGGGTGTGGTGTGTACCCATCACCGAGCCCTACGAGGCTGGCGACGACATCAACGTTGACGTGGTGCGGATGAGCACCTGGCCCAGCGTCATCTACGGCCAGGACGTGCCCACGTTCACTATTCCAGCGCACCGCCTGTTTACCTATTGACACAAGGGAGAACCGTCGTGGACGAAAAAGACTACGAGGACATCGCATATGTGATCTGCGCGGTGATCGGCATTATCGCCGCAAAGAAATTGTGGGATGCCAAACTCAAGCCGATGCTCAGCGAGCACCTGACCCAGCTCGGACTGACGACCCACCAGGATTTCGCAGGAATCGCCCTTATCGCGCTGCCGCTGCTCATTGTGCTGCTCGTCATTCGCTCGAAGATGAAGAAGGCCAAGCGTCGCCGTGAGGTGCGTAAGGAGATGGAGAAGCGTCGCGAGCTGCACAGCATGGCGCGCGAGTTCGACGAGTTCTAGGCCGACCTCATGTGTCGAGCCCTCAGTGATGAGCACCCGCGCCGCTGCTCCTGCACACCACTAGCCTCGTCCGACCACAACCGACGCCGGCGGGTCAATCGTCAGATTGTCGCCGGCGTCGCCGCGTGGGCCGATGCCCTCGGCGATCCGGCCGTTGACGAGCTGCGCGCCGGCGGCATCAAGACCGCCCAACGATGGGCCGAGGATCACGGCGCACCGATGGGTAGCCACCCTCGCCACCTCGGCATCGTTCACGACGAGGACGGGGCCGAACGCGAGCACGACCGCCGCGCCGCGTTCGGCTCCAACGTCGCCGCGACGCTGCTCGCCTCCCGCGTCGACGAAGACGACCGAGCCCTCGTCGACGCGCCCGCGACCGTGAGCGAGGATGAGGTCTCGGACGGCTCGAACGAGGTGCGCGTCATCGAGCTGCGCATGCCGGACGGGTCGACGAGCGTCGGCTTCCATAAACCGTTCGACGGCATCGAGACCTTCGTCGCGGCTGCGTTCGGTGACAGCATGCCCGCCCAGCCCATGCGCGAGGTGGCCGCGTGGCACGTCGCGCGCCTGCTCGGCCCCACGGTGAGCGAGCACGTCGCGCCGGCGGTGTTGCGCGAGGTCGACTACCCACCGGAGGAGTTCTACGACCACCAGCGCACCCGTATTGGCTCACTTTCGCGCCAGGTTCCCGGCTCAGGTCTGGCCCTCACGTGGGCAGATGAAGTGCCCCAGGCGCAGGCCGACGCAATGGCATTCTTCGACGCCGTGATCGGAAACCAAGACCGTCACCGTGCGAATGTCTTTTGGGACGCCGAAACCAAAAGTCTCGGCGCATTCGATCACGGCTACTCATTTCCGCGCCCGGCCGAATCGGACGAGATGAACGAATCCTTGTTTCTCGAACACCGACTCGCGCGAGGGCGGGACAAACTCACCGACGCCGAGATGCACGCCTTGCGGACGGTGCGAGAGCGCCTCGACGACATCACACCCATGCTCGACGTCGATCGCGCCGGCGAGCTGCGTCGTCGTGTGGAAAAAATGCTCAGCACGGGTCGGCTGCCGCAAGTAGCCATGCTTTGAACCGACGTCGCACGCTGCCACACTGACGGCGAAAGGAAAGGGAAAAGGCCATGATTACTGTGCGATTCCGACACCGCGAGAGCGGTGAGGTGGCTCGGTTGCACGTCGAGGACACTGGCGAGCACACGATCGAAGGTGACGTGAACCTCGTCAATCTCGATCGACGTCTCGCGATCCCCACCGGCGCCGTCGGCGGGTTCGAATCCGTGCGGTTCGAGGCCGAGCCGCTGCGTTGGGCACGTGCGGCGCATCGGGCCAGTACCCGCGAGGTGGCCGCCGAAGTGATCCACGATGACGAGCCCGAGGCCGCCGAGGCGGCCCCGCCGGAAACGGGCCGGCGCCTGACGCGTGCGCAGGCCGCGCAGCTCGCCGAGATGAAGCCTGACTCGTTCGGTGCGCACGTCTCGCGTGGGCGCGCTCCCCGACCTGTCGAGCGGGTCGGGCGCACGCCGTTGTGGGATGCCAAGGAGGTCGCCGCGTGGGTGCGTGGGCGTCGCAAGGACGCCGAAGCGGCCCCGGTGGAGGAGCACACCGAGGCCGCTGCGCCGGCGACAAAACACGAGGCGCGAGAGCACACCCACACCCCCGCGCCGGCCTCTCGACCCTACGGGTCGACGCCCCCGCCGCCAAGCACGCAGCGGCCCGAACCTCCTTACAATGTGAGCCTGTAAACATGCGCCGCACGAAGGAAGGTTCAATCGAATGGGCTCGACCATGTTGACGCAAGCCGAAGCCGCGCAGCTCGCGGGCGTCTCGGTCAGTTCGTGGTCGAGCTACGTGAGCCGCGGACAGGCGCCGGCAGCGGCCCGCCACGTCGGACGCACGCCGCTATGGCGCCGCGATGTCGTCGACGAGTGGCGCAAGAACCGCCCCGGCCAAGGCCGGCGTAACACTGAGCGCGAGCGTGAGCGCCTGGCCGAGCGCGGTCTCGATCGCGCGCAGGCCGCGCAGCTCGCCGGCCTCAGCGTCTCGGCGTTCTCGGCGGCCGTGCGGCGCGGCGCCGCGCCGCAGCCCGCCGGCACTCGTGGGCGTGCCCATGTGTGGCGACCCGAGGACGTCAAACGATGGGTGAACGCTCGAAACGAACAGGGGGGATCGGCATGAGCAGCATGAGCAAAACGGCAACGCTAGCGATCGTCGGGGTTGTTGCGGCTGCCGTGGCCGGCATGAGCGCAGGGGTATTCGTGGACGGGGGCGACATCGCGTGGTTGGCTGCCGCGCTCGTTGCCGGCCTGGCCGCGATTGTGGCGGGCGTCGCCGCCGTCGCTGACGCTTCCGGTGCGCCCGCGCCGTCCTCGAGCGCAGCCGATGAGCCGCCCGCTCGTTTCGCTCGAGTCCCGCGTCCAGTGTCCGCCGTGCCCCTGCCGCGCGCGAAGCGCCTACGCGACGAGACGAGCGTCGAGACCACCGAGCCGCCGGAATACCTCTGACCCGGCGTGCTTGATTCGGTTCGTGTGGGGTGAAACCGTCAAACGGAACACCACGCCACGCACGGGAGGAAAAAGCAATGGGATTGCGAAACACCGGCCGCACGACATTGGGGCCGCTCACGGTCAACTACGGGGCCACCGGGCGGCCCTCGTCGGTCAGTGTTGGCCTCGGCCCGGTACGTTTCCGCGTGTGGTCGCATAAGGGCACAACGGGAGTGTCGAGCGTTGATCTGCCGGGGCCGTGGTCGTACCGGCCGAATAGCACCAAGAGTCGACGATGACCTGCCTTTCGACCCAGGTAACGAATGCCGGCTTCATGTGCCTCCTCCTCGGCTTGCTGGCCGGCCCGATCGCCCTTGCGGCTCGGGCGGTACGTTCCAAGGCCGGCCCGAGCCTCGCACTGACGTGGGTCGTGCGAATGTCGACGCTCGCCATGATGGCCGGCGTGTTCGCGGGAATGGCCGTGGTGATCCTGTCGAGGCGGTGCTAGGCGAATGACGCACGAGATAAAACTCCCCAGCACCGACAACTCCCTCGGGCAGGTCATCGACCTGGCGCACGAACTCGGCGGGCCGATCCACGTAACGCAGCGAGGGCGCCGCGTCGTCGTGGTCGTCCCGGCACAAGAGTTCGACGAGCTGCTCGCAGCCGCCGAAGCCACCACGGCCGACGAAGCCGGCGACGACCAGCACTGAACGCACAGCGAAGGGCGCCACCCGAAATCTGATCGGGTGGCGCCCTTCGTGTGTGCTCACGGGCTCTTTGGCGTCCAGTGCTGGGCCAGGAACGCCGCGTTCGCCTCGTTCGCCCAGGCGGGCAGCTCGGCGCGCAGCCCGCAGTAGAGCCGGCCCTCCTCGGGCTCGTCCTCGGGCGATGGGTCGATAACGATGAGCGCGGTTGGTTGTGTGTCCATGCCTCGTGTTCTAGCACCGCGTGACGACATATCCGAGCACGCACATGAAAGGGGCGCGCATCGTTCGAGAAAACGATGCGCGCCCCGTTGGGGGTAAGTCACTGGAAGGGGTCATCCAAATCGTCGCGCCCCTGGTTTCGCTTGTCGTAAGCCTCGATGACATCGGCCGAGACGCGGCCGCGATCGCTGACGCGGTAGCCGTTGGCTCGCCCCCATGCGCGAATGTCGTCGAGGTCGCTACGGCGGGCGCTCGAGGTGGTCGACTTCTTTCGACCGCCGACGCGTCGAGCCGGGGTGATGTAGGGCACGAGGAATCCGCGCAGTTCCTCGGCGTTCTCGGCGTTCAGATCGACCTCGTAGGTCACGCCGTCGATACCGAACTGGATCGTTTCGGTGGCGGGGCCACCGTTGAGGTCGTCAATGAGGGTCACGGTCATTTTCTTAGCCATGTCGACAGTGTGCACGACGCGCCGCAAGAAAGGCAGCACGGAAGGCATAAAGCGGCCCGCGCGGCATATGTCGAACAACCACGAACGACGCCGCGCGGGCCAGTGTCAACAACTCCCAACCAAAGGAGATGCAAACCCCCGAGGGGGCAGTCAGAAAGTCTAGGGGATCACAACAGGGTCAGGCCGACGTCGAGCTGCCACGCAAGGGCTTCGAGCACCGTCGCAGGGTGCGATCGCTCGATCGGTCGTAGCGCCTCACGCGTGGCCGCCGGCACCCGATAGGAACGCCGCACCCGCTCATCGTCACGCGAGCGGGGCGCCGGCATCCGAAAGCGTGCCCGTGCCTCGGCGCGCTCGGTATCGCTCATCGCCGCCCACGCGTCGAGGGCGGCCGTGATCCACGCGGTGTAGCTGAGCGGCTTCTCGCTCGAGGCGTGAAGGTCGACAAGAGCGGCATGGAAGCTCGCGGGGGCGCTCACGGTGACGCTGACGTGCTTCTTCCCGCTCGTCGACGCAGCTCGTCGAGGCAACCTCGCCGGCGCCGGCGGCAAGGCGCCGCCGGCCTTTCGCTCGCACCGCGCCACGGCCGCACGTAGCGCGGTGGCGATGAGGTCGCTGGGGGTGTGGCGGGCAAGATCTGGCCCAGGCGCCTCCGCCGGCGAATACAGCTCGCGATCGGCCGCGTTCGCCTCCTGCACTCGCGCCATGACCTCGGGAGAGAGGCGCACGGTGTGTTTGGGGCGAGCGTTGCCGAGCGCGTAGCGCACCGGGGGAAAGCGCAGCGTCACCGCGCGACGCTTGGCGCTGCTGAGGCGCGCGTGACGGTCGACGGCCGCCTCGATCCACCCGGCGACGCTACGCGCCTGTGTGACCCCTTGTGCGGCCTCCCAGGCGTAGGCGGCGCGCACCTGCTCGAACAGCGCCTTCTCGGCGCGCACACTCGTCTCACTCATCGGTTCGAGCCTCGTCGCGTGATGCGTGCCCGGTTGGTCACAGCGAGAGCGCCGGCACCGAACGCGACAGCGGGCACGACGTCGCCTCGTGCCACGGATCGGATGTGGCCGTAGGCCAGGGCGAGGGCGATGAGGGCATACGGGGTGCGAGTGGTCATGGTCGAGCCTTCCGGTGAGTGAGGGAGCGGGGGCTTACCGCGAGCGCCGTGCGCCGCGTGAGTCCTCGGGCGATTCGAGCGCCGCCGGTCGCACGCCCCGGTGTGCTCGGCTGGCGCCTCGCCACCGGGGCGTTCGCGACCGGCATGGCGCCGAATCGCCCATCGTCCTCACGCGGCGCACGGCCGCTCGCGGTGGCGGGCTCGGAAATAAATGTGATGTTTCTCACATAGTAAGTCATTGCTAGCCTCCCCTCCTCGGAGCGGACGTGCGTTTCTGCGTCTAGATAGTACCACAACGCATGCGTACGCAGTGGATGGGCCGGGCGAGGGGTGAGCCTCGCCCGGCCGGGGCGGTCAGGCGGCGCGGTGGTCGATGACCTCGTGCCACGGGTAGCGCATGTCCCACCCGTGGGGCGACTTGATCGTGACGGACTTGGCGTTAGCGCGCTCGACGCGATTCCAGTAGCCGCGAATCTTCACGGCGTCGCCCTTGGTCACGTTGTGCCGCCCGTAGTCCTTGGTGGTGCCGCTGCTGATCTGCTCAGCGCGCACGGCCTGCCAGTAGTCGAGCTGGGCGGCGCGGTGGGCGTGCTCCTCGCGGTAGCTCGTCGCGGCGGGGCTGTCGCCGCGTCCGGCCGCCTCGAGCTTGGCGAGACTGCGCGCGTAGATGTTCGTCTCGCGGCGCAGCTTCTCGATGCGGTTACCCACGGTTACGGCGCCGTTGCGGTACTTGACCGCATCGGCGGCAATGGCGGCGCGCCTGCGATCCTCGCGGGCTGCCTTGTCCTCGGCAACGGTCTTGTCCATGCCGTCACGCATGCGGCGTGCGTCACGCTCGGCTCGCGCCTGGGAGTGGTGGCCGAGGAGGATCGGCTGGCCGAAGGGGATGCCGTCGCCAATGGCGCGCACGCGGGCGTAGGCGGCGTCGCTGGCGGCCGCGTGCCGGTCGGCTCGAGCGTCCAGGCGCTCGGCGCGCTCGGCGCCGCGTGCCACGGCGTCGGCCTCGACCTCGGCACCGTCGCGCGGGGTGGCGTCGATGTCCACGTCGACGGTGAAACCGGCGGCGTTCAGGGCGGCGACGGTGGCGTCGATCTTGGCGCGCTTGGGCGCCGTGTCTCGGCTGCGGGGGATGAACCACGAGCCGATCGAGCGGCCCCAACGCCACCCGTTCGCCTTGAGTGCGTCGGCGCTGCCGTCGCCCTTGGCGGTGCCGTCGATCAGGGTTCCCTCGGCCGAGGTGTGGGTGATGGTCAAAGCGGTCACGGTGTGCTCCTTGGTTGGGTGAGGGGTGGTTAATCCCTCGGTGACTTACCCTCACAATGTACCACAACGCATGCAAGCGGCGGCGTGTTTCAGGACATCGCCCGCGAGTTCCAATAGCTCGGTGAGCTCGTCGGCCCGCTCGAGGTTGACCGTCGTCAGCTCCTCGTCGTAGGCCCTCCATTCGCTCTCACGGTCACCGGGGGACAGGGACGCGAGCTCGACGTCGCGCACCCTCTCGCGGTAGGCGATCTCATCGTGGGCGCGGCGTAGCGCCTCGATGGTGGGGTGCATGGGGCGTTCCTTTCGTGGGTGCGGGCGGGGTTATCGCGAGCGCCGCGCGCTCGACTCGGGCGGCTCACGGGCGCCACGGCCCGCCA
>NZ_SEHL01000016.1:0-35768 GCF_004151355.1 Dermacoccus sp. 147Ba | reverse complement strand
ACTGACCGCCTGAACCATCACGAAGGGGCACGCTCCGCTACACCACTACCCGGGACTTGACCTCTCTTCCGCCCGCCAACCCGGGCGTACGATACATTGTCTAACAACCAACCATCTGGTTTCTTCAGAGCCTTGGGATCGGGCTGCCACCCATTGTTCGACCAGGGCCCCGGACCCAACAGGGATTCGGACGACCGTCCAAATATTCGCGTATCGTGTGCCATGCCAACGTCACTCGGCGTGGGACCACTAGTCAGCATGATCGCTCGCAGGCGGCACGACCGCACTGCAAGCCCCACAGGAGGATGTTTCATGGCCAAGAACGTGCGTCAGCGCATGATCGTGGGCGCTTGCGACCTGTTGTCGCGACGCGGCCTCCAATCCACCTCGTTCGCGGAGGTCACCCAGGCAACGCGCACCCCGCGCGGCTCGATCTACCACCACTTCCCCGGGGGAAAGCAGGAACTCGTCCTTGCTGCTCTCGATGCAAGCGCGGAGTCCTTCGTGGAGTGGATCGGCTCCATCTGCCGCGTCAACCCCGAGCAGTTCGTTCGTTCGGTGCTCGACGGCTACCGCGCGTACGTTCTCGACGGCGAATTCGAAGTGGGTTGCTCCGCCACCGCCGTCACCGTCGCAGCGGAGAACACCGAACAGCTCGACCGATGCGCCGTGGTCTTCGCCACGTTCGTCGACGCCCTGAGCGACGGCCTCCGCGAGTGCGGCGTCGAGCCCGAGGCTGCCCGCTCCTTCGCCACCCTCGCCTTCTGCTCCCTCAACGGTGCCACGACCGTGGCACGCGCAGCCCGCACGGCTGCATCGCTCGACACCGTCGAGCACCACCTCATCGATCAGGCACGCACGCTTCCCCGCGTGCACGTGGCTGCCACGGCCTAACGCCTCTCCGGCACGTGAAAAGCGGCCGGTACCCGCTCGGATGAGCAGGTACCGGCCGCTTTCTGCGTCCGGAGGAACCTCGGATCAGCCCTCGGTCGAACGCGTGGGGCGCTGGCCGAGCTCCTCGTCGAGGCGCAGGAGGCCAGGGCCGTCGTCCTTGATGAGTTCGACGCGACCGACGATCTCGCTGACCGTCGCTTCTTCCTCGATCTGCTCGGTGAGGAACCAGTTGAGCAGCGGACGCGAGTCGAGGTCACCCTCGGAATCGGCGGAGCGGTACAGCTCGCGGATCGATTCCGAGACCTTCTTCTCGTGCGCGTAGGCCGCTTCGAAGGCGTCGAGCACGGTCGAAACCTCGACGCTCGGAGCCATCTGGGAGCCGATCTTCGGGTGGTTGTCGCGGTCGAGCAAGTGGTCGATGAACTTGTTGGCGTGGACGATCTCCTCGTCCGCCTGGTGCCGCAGCCACGCAGCCATGCCCGGGAGGTCCATAGCGTCGAGCTCGATGGCGAGCTGGCGGTAGACGATCGAGGCCTCGAACTCGAGGGTGATCTGGTCGTTGAATGCCTTTTCGAGATCTGCGCTGAGCTTCATATCTGCATCGTGCCACTTCATTCGGCGTGGCGCAGGTGAGACGAGGCAAGCCTGACCAACCGCCCCGTCCCGCGCGGAGCTTCGTCACATAGGCTCGAAACATGCTCGCTATCACGCTGCCCGAGTTCGGTGACGAGAGCGTCCTCACTCCCGCCGACGTCGACACGCCCAGCCCCGCAGACCTCGCCGGCGACGAGGTGCTCATCCGCGTCGCGGCTGCAGGCGTCAACCGCGCGGACCTCATGCAGCGTCAGGGTTTCTATCCGCCGCCGCCCGGCGAATCGGAGCTTCCGGGGCTCGAGGTCTCCGGCACGATCGAGGCCGTCGGAACCGACACGCTGGGGTGGAAGGTCGGCGACGAGGTCTGCGCGCTCCTTGCCGGAGGCGGTTACGCCGAGTACGTCGTGGCCCCGGTCGGCCAGATCCTGCCGGTCCCCCACGGCATTGACCTCGTCACCGCAGCAGCGCTCCCGGAGGTTGCCTCCACCGTCTGGTCGAACGTCTTCCTCACGGCCGACCTCCAACCCGGCGAACTCGTCCTCGTCCACGGCGGCGGCAGTGGCATCGGCACGATGGCCATCCAGCTCGCCAAGGCGTCCGGCGCCCGCGTCGCCGTGACGGCCGGCTCGGCGGAGAAGCTCGCCGCCTGCAAGGCGCTCGGAGCAGACATTCTCATCAACTATCGCGAGGACGACTTCGTCGACGCGATGGACGCCGAAGGCGGTGCGAACGTCATCCTCGATGTCGTCGGAGCCAAGTACCTCGAACGCAACATCGCGGCTCTCGCGCCAAGCGGGCGGCTCGTCGTCATCGGCATGCAGGGCGGGACGAAGGCCGAACTCGACCTGTCGAAGCTGCTCGCCAAGCGTGCGCAGATCACCGCGACGGGTCTGCGCTCACGCCCGCGCGAGGAGAAGGCCGCCATCGTCGCGCACGTGCGCGAAAACGTCTGGCCGCTCGTCGAATCCGGCGCGGTGCGTCCGATCGTGCACGCCACCTACCCCCTCACCCGGGCGGCCGACGCCCACCGCGAGCTCGCCGCCTCGCAGCACATCGGCAAGGTGCTCCTCACCGTCTGATCGCACAGCCACTCCGTTGACCGAGCCCACGACGAGCGCATTGCTCGCCGTGGGCTCGTGCGTGTCGCCCTTGCGCCCCCCTCAACACATCCTGGCGCGGGACGCCACCGGAACGGCTTACACCGAGACCGGCGCCACGAGCGTCCCCGGAACCTATGTGGTTCCCTGGTGGCTGCTGCTCATCCTGCTCGTCGGCGTGCCCCTGCTCGCCGCGGCGATCTCGATGACGTTCGCCCGGCGCACGCCGCCGCTGACCCGGCGCGAAGCATGAGGAGGCTGTCATGAGTGTTCGCAACAGTCTTCTCGCCCTTCTCGACTCCCAACCGATGTACGGCGCCCAGCTCAAGGCCGAGTTCGAGGCTCGCACCGGCGGTCAGTGGCCGCTGAACATCGGTCAGGTCTACACGAGGTTGGGGCGCCTCGAGCGCGACGGTCTCGTCGAGGGCGCCGGTACGCCGGACGCCGACGGGCGCATCCCCTACCGGCTCACCGACGCCGGCCGCGCCGAGGTGCTCGGCTGGTGGGATCAGGCGGTGCCGCGGGACGTCACGCCCCGCAACGAACTGGCCATCAAGTTGGCCCTCGCCGTGACGATGCCGGGCGTCGACGTTCGGGCTATCGTCTCGGCGCAACGGGCGGCGACGTTGACGCACCTGCGCGAACTCAACCGCTCGAAACCGCGCCGGTCGTTCGGTGAGACCCCGCCTGGTGTGGGCGCCGACGAGCTCGTCCTCGAGTCGCTCATCTTCGCCGACGAGGCCGAACTGCGCTGGCTCGATTACGTCGAGGAGCGACTGGCGCGCAGCTGACCCCTGCGCGAACCACACCGTGCGCGGGTCCGGGTCACACCGGGCCCGCGCTCGTGTGTTCGGTATCCGGCGCACGCTCGGTGGCCGTGCACGGCGCCGGGCCGACAAGATAGGAGTCATGTCCCGGCTGACCATGCTCCTCGTCCCGCCCGAGGTGCGGCGCGTCGCGCGACGCCGTGGCGTGACGAAGAGGCGCGTGGCCGACGAGCTACACACCTTCGTCGAGGTGAAGCCCTCGCCGGGACGCTGGAAGGTGGCTGCGCACATCACGACCTGCGTGACGCTCACCGTGCTCACGCTGTCGCTGATCTTCGGTCCGAAGATGGGTTTGCTCGGCCTCACCGGAACGTTCCTGTGCACCGTCAGCGTGCGACGCACGTGGCGCCACCGCGTCACGATCCTCGCCTCGATGACACTCGCCTACGCCCTCGCCCTGACCATCGGCGTGAGCGTCGCGGGCAACGCCCTTCTCACCACCCTCGCCCTAACGGCGATCGCGGGCGTCAGTGTGCTGCTCTACCACGCGCTCGTCGGCGACCCGCCCGGGCCGGTGTTCCTCACGATCGGCCCGGCCATCGGCACCCACCTGCCCACCACGGGCGTGTCCGGCTCGACGTTCGTCCTGGCCGCGTCGCTCGGCGCCGTGATGTCGAGCGTGCTCAGCCTCGCCCTGCAGTGGCCGTTCCGGCACACTCCCGAGGACGAAGCCGTCGAGGACGCGCAGGAGGCGTGTGACGAATACTTCGCCACCGACCCCGACGGCGACTTCGTCGAGACGGGCCGCCTGCGCGACGCCGCATACGGCTCGATCTTCAACGCCGCGTGGGCCGTCGCGTTGGCCGCAGGACGCCGCAACCGCAACCCGCACCTGCGTGATCTCACGGCGCAGGTGCGCAAGATGCACATCGCCGTCGTCCAACGCACCGCCGCCACCCGCCTGCCCGACGCCGACATCGCCGTCCCGACGATGCTCCAGGCGCGCTACCTCGGGCGTCCGCCGCGGCGTTACCTGCTCGAGTGGGGGCTGTCCCGCTCTTCCCTGCCCTCGCTCATCGCGCGCCGGGCCGCGCTCGCGGTGCTCGCCACCTGCGTCATCGCGTACGCCCTCGGCGTCTCACACCCGTACTGGGCCGTCATGACAACGGCGCTGCTCGTCTCCCTCAACGGTGACCGACTCTCGCTGACGCACCGCGCCGGCCACCGCTTCGTCGGCACCGTCGTCGGCGTCGGCCTGTTCTTCCTCGTCAGCCTGGCCGGACCGACCGACTGGTGGGTCATCGTCATCGCGCTCGTGTGCGTCTTCCTCCTGCAGTGGTCGGTCGTGAGCAACTACGCGCTCGGTTCGATGTTCATCACACCGATGGCGTTGCTCGTGGCCTCCGTCGGCTCGTCGCACGCACCGACGACCGAGTTGATGCTCGACCGCGTCTTCGAGACGACGCTCTCGTGCGCCATCTGTGTCGTCATCTTGTGGGCGTTCGCGCGACGTCTGCCGATCCGTTTGGTGCGCAGGCAGTTCCGCCGCTCGCTGCGAGCGCTTCAGCGCGTGCTCGTGCTCATGGCCGACGGCCAGCAGGATTCGGACCGGGGCGTCGCCGCCCGGCGGGATCTCGTCTTCGAACAACTCGAGGCCGACCACGTGCTCGCGATGGCGGCCACCGATCTGCCGCACACCCTCGGAACGTGGGAGGAGGTGGAGGCCAGCCTCAACTCCACGTCCTACGTGACGCTCGCCGCGTGCTGGACCGCGGACCCACTCAAGCTGCTCGACGCCGAAGCGATGAGCGCCCGCCTCACGCGCCTCATCCACGACCTGCCGCCGATCTCGACGCAGGTCGTTGACTCCACCACGGTGGCCACCGGCCTCGACGAGGTGCTCGCGGTCGGGCTCGCGCGCCGCAGCTGACGCACTACCCGGAGTTCTCGTCGTCCCTCTCGACGACGAACCGTACGACCTCGACCACCGCGTCGTCCGGCATCTCGGCGTAGTAGTTACGTCGCAGAGCTTCCACGAACTCCCGCATGTCGGTGCCGGGCGGAGCGTCCGCCTGCTCGGCCGTGAGGGTCGCTGCCGCGTGGCTCGTGACCGACTCGACCCGGCCACGAAGACTGCGAGCACCGAAGACGAACCGGGCAGCGCCGGGTGCGATGTTCTCCTTCCATCGCACGGTGGTGGCCTTCGTGCCGACGCTCACGGCGTCGAAGTATCCCTCGGCGAAGCCAACCTGCTGCATGCCGCCCTGATGGCACTCGGCGCCCACGAGGTGGGCGAGATCCCGACGTGTTCCCGACCGATGCACGAACGCGCGAGAAGCGACGATCGCTTCCCGCGCGTACGGTGCACCTGTGAACCCGTCGTAGTCAGGCGGCCTCGGCCCGCTCGGAGCGGCTCAGCCGACCGTCGACCATCTCGTACACGGAGTCGACGGCGGTGAGCGTCGGCAGGTCGTGCGTCACCATGAGCGTCGCGACGCCGGAGTCACGCGTCACGTCACCGATGAGGCGCATGACGGCAGAGCTGCGCTCGGAGTCGAGCGCCGACGTCGGTTCGTCGACGAGGAGCAGCTCGGGTGAGTTCATGAGCGCCCGGGCGATACCCACGCGCTGACGCTGACCGCCCGACAGCTGCGCCGGACGACGGCTCGCGGCGTCCTTGAGGTCGACTGCCTCGAGCAGTTCCATCGCGCGATCCTGGACGGCCTTGCCCTTGCGCCCGTCGAGGCGGGCCACGGCTTCGAGTTGTTCCGCGGCGGTGAGCGACGCGATGAGGTTGCTCTGCTGGAAGACGAAGCCGATCGACGACAGGCGCACCGCGGCCGCGTCCTTGCGCGACAGGCCCGAGACGACACGGCCACCGATCGCGACGCTGCCCGAGTCCGGCGTCTGCAGCAGACCCGCCACGGCGAGGAGCGACGACTTACCCGAACCGGACGGGCCGGTGACGGCGGCGAACTCGCCGGGTTCGACGCTGAGGCTGACGTGGTCGACCGCGGTGATGCGGCCGGCGCCGTCGGGGAAGGTGAGAACGGCGTCATCGACGATGAGGCTCATCGTGCAGCTCCTAGCGCTGAGTTGGGGTCGACGGTCGCGATGCGGCGCAGGCTGACGAGCGCGCCGAGCAGACCGAGAACCACGAGAAGGACGAGGGGGACGAGGGTCGTCGTCGGGCTGACGACGAAGGGGACGACGTCTCGGGCGAGCAACCCGCCGACGGTCGCGATGAGCGTGCCGAGGCCACCACCGATGAGGAGGAGAATCGCGGCCTGACCGAGGGCGTCACGCACGAGGTAGCTCGTGCGGGCACCCATCGCCTTGAGGACAGCGAGGTCCGGCGTGCGCTGGATGGTCCAGATCGTGAAGAACGCTCCCACGACGAGGGCCGAGACGAGCATGAGCATGACGCGCATCAGCGTGAGCGAACCGTTCTCGGCCTGGTAGGCGGAGATGGTGGACAGGGAATCGTTCGGTGTCATCGCCACGAGGTCGCTCTGCTTCTCGAACGCTGCCGCGTCGAACGAACCGTCCGTCTTCAGCAGGGCGAGCGAGGTGCCGCCCGCGGTCTGGACGCCCCCGGCCTTGGCGTCGGTCTGCGTCATCCAGACGACGGGAACGTGCTGGTAGGAGGCGTCGTCGCTCAGCGCCTGCACGCGAACCGACTTGTCGCCGAACGTGATCGAGTCACCGGCCGCGACGTTCGCGTCCTTGCCGAGGCCCGAACCGACGACGACCGAGCCGGGACGAACGCCCGACGGCGCGGCGAACGATCCGTCCTCGACGACGAAGACCGTGACGGCCGAGCGGACACCGTCGACGCTGACGCGGCTCTGCGCGATCGCCAGTGACGTCACCTCCGTGACGCCGGGCTGGTCGGCCGCGTCCTTCACCGCGGACGACGCGACCCGAGAGGAGTCGAAGCCGACCTTCTGCCCCTGGGCCGGCTGCGAGAAGGCGATCTGGGAGACGCCGCGCTCCGGCATCGTCGAGACGGCGGCAACGCTCTCACGCCCGAGGCCCGCCGCGAGCCCCGTCAGCATGACGACGAGCAGCGTGATGAGAGCGACCACGCCGCCGATGAGCGCGAACCTGCCCTTGGCGTGGCGCAGGTCGCGGGATCCGAGAAACATCTCAGCCTTTCCGAACAAGAGGTGCGGGAGTGAATGCCTCCATTCCATCGCCGTTCCCGCGCGCACACATCGACCGCTCGGCAGGCCCACCTCAACCGTTTGGTTGATACCGCCGCGCGCCTTGCCAAGGCAGAATGAAGGGACGATGAGTGCCCACCCGCCGCCGTCCGCCACAGCCCGACACCCCGAGACGGCGCGCGCAATCCGCGCCATGCAGGCCGCCATGCACGTGCTCTTCGTCCTGCTCTTCGTCGTCGGGCTTGCGCGTGCGCTTCTCACGCACACGATGACGGCACCGCACCTCGCGCTCCTGTTCGTCGCGTCGGCGCTGTTCATGGGCCTCTACTGTTTCGGCCTCACGCTGGAGCGCCGTCCGGTCTCCGACGCGCGCCGCGAACAGCTCGCCCAGGTGTGGATCTCAGCGCTCGTCGTGGCGTGGATCGCGCTGCTCGCCGTGGCTGCCGACTTCGCGTGGCTGGCGTTCGCGTTCTACTTCCTCGTCCTCTACGTCGCGCGACGCGCGCTCGCCGCGGCCCTGGTCGCTGTCGTGCTCGTTGCGAGCGTCGTCGCTCTCGCGAGCTCGAACTCGACGCGGGGACCGGGCAGCCTCATCGGCCCGTTCATGGGCATGCTCGTCGCCCACGGCATCGCGTGGGTCTATGTCCAACTGCGGCGTGAGAACGACGCCCGCAACCTCCTCGTCGACCAGCTCGTCGCTGCGCAGGACGACGTCCTCGCCGCCCAGGAGGAACTGGCGCACGCGCAGCACCGCGCCGGGGTCCTCGCCGAGCGCGAGCGCCTCGCCCGCGACATCCACGACACCCTCGCCCAGGGCTTCTCCAGCATCCTGCTCCTCTCGCGTGCCGGGCTGGCGCGCGAGGACGGCGAGGGCACGCTGTTGCGTCAGATCGAGGAACAGGCCGCGGAAGGGCTGACGCAGTCCCGCGAGGTCGTCCACGCCCTCGCGCCGACGGAACTCGCCGACGCTCCCCTGTTCGCTGCCCTCCGCCGCCTCGCCGAGCGCCTCGGCGAACAGACCGGCATCGCGGTGTCCACGACGTGCGACGGGGACGCCCGCCCGCTGCCGTCCCCCGTCGAGGTCGCGTTGCTGCGCATCGCACAGAGCGGTCTCGCCAACGTGCGCATTCACGCCCAGGCTTCGCGCGCCGGGGTGACGCTCGCCTACTCGCCCACCGATGTGACGCTCGAGATCATCGACGACGGTGTCGGCTTCGACGAGGCCGCCGTCGAGCGCGCCCCGCTCGGTGGCAGCGGATTCGGCCTGCGTGCCATCCGCGAGCGCCTCGTCAAACTCGGCGGGCAGCTCGAGGTCGAGTCGGCCCCCGGTGAAGGGGCGGCGCTCTTCGTCAGGATCCCGACGGCCACCTCGCCTGCCGCACCATCGCCCGTCACGACGAACGGAGGCGCCCTGTGACCACGGTGCTGCTCACCGACGACCATCCCGTGGTTCGAGCCGGCCTGCGGGCCCTGCTCGTGGCGTCGGGCATCGACGTTCTCGCCGAAGCGAGTGACGGCGCGGAGGCCATCGCCGAACTCGATCGGCTCACGGCCACCGGAACACCGCCCGACGTCGTCCTCATGGACCTGCAGATGGGCGACGGCATGGACGGTGTGAGTGCGACGGCGGCCATCCGTGGCCGCGGATGCGCCCCCGCGGTGCTCATCCTCACGACCTACGACACGGACACCGACATCCTGCGCGCCGTCGAGGCGGGCGCCGGCGGCTACCTGCTCAAGGACGCCCCACCGAAGAACCTCGTCGACGCCGTCCACCGCGCGGCACGCGGCGAGACGGTGCTCGCACCGGCCGTAGCGCAGCGCCTCGTCACCCGCCTCGCGCAGCCGACAGCCTCTCTCACGGCGCGCGAGGTGGACGTTCTGGAACGGGTCGCCGACGGCGCGACGAACCGCGCGATCGCCAAGGCACTCTTCGTCTCCGAGGCCACCGTGAAGACCCACCTCGTGCACATCAACGAGAAGCTCGGGGCCACCTCCCGCACGGACGCCGTCGCCAAGGCCCGCACTGCCGGCATCCTGCGCTGACGGAATTCGGTGTGATGAGGCAATCACCATGTCAGTTCAGGAGGGGTCGACGAGATGACCCGGCTGCGGAGCCACGCGCGCGAGTTTCACGGCGTGTTGGATGCGGCGCGTCGAGTCGTCGGGTTCGGGCAGTTCCTCGAGGGCGAACCAGCCCGATTCGAGGGCCTCACTGGCCACCTCGACGTGCGGTTTCGTTTCGCAGTGGACGCGGAAGATGACGTCGATGTGCCGAATCTCCGGCACGAAGTACGTGGCCATCGCGCCACCCGGTTCGATCGTCAGGCCGGTCTCCTCGCGCACCTCACGGATGACGGCGTCGCGCGGCTGTTCACCGCCGTCGATGAGCCCGCCGGGCAGCGACCAGCCCTTGCGGTGCACCTGACGCAGCGCGAGCACCCGACCGTCGTACTCGATGATCGCAACGGCACCCGCCGTGAACGTCGGCTGGATCGCGTGGACGATGCGGTGGCTGATGCCGACCGGCAGCCACTTGTAGAGGCGCAGCGCCGCCATCCGCAGTGGTGAAGGGTTCGCAGCGTTCACAGTGACTCCTCGACGAGGTTCTCAAGGCGCGCCTCCGGGACGTGGTCGAGGTCCTCGTCCACCTCTCCCGAGACGTGGTAGCGACGCATCACCTTGACCATGTTGTTGACGACGGCGATCAGCGGCACCGCGGTGAAGGCGCCGAAAGCCCCTCCGAGCACGGTGCCGGCGGTGACGCCGAGCAGGATGACGAGCGGGTGGAGATCGACGAACTTGCGCAGAATGATCGGGTTGACGAGATTGCCGAACAGCTGGATGACGAGGGCGAGCGCCACCATCATCACGATCGCGGTGACGATGCCCTTGCTGACGAGAGCGATGACGAACAGCAGGACCGCCGCGACGAGCACGCCGACGAGCGGCACCAGAGAGCCGAGGAACAGCGCCACGGTGAGGGGGACGGCCAGTGGGACACCGGCGATCCACATGACCGGCAGCATCGCCCCGGCGTTGAGTACGGCGAGCAGGACGAGCGATCGCATGTAGACGACGAGCGTCCTCCATGCTGCCGCGCCGGCGAGATCCGCATAGTTGTGGGCGGGGCGCGGGAGCACCCGCACGCACCAGCGCCAGATGGAGCCGTCGTCGGCGAGAAGGAAGAGAACACAGAAAAGCGTCAGGACGAAACCCGACAGCGCGCCTGCCGCCTGACCGAGATAGCCGCCGGCCTGTGCGGTGATGTCGCCGGAGTGCTCGCTCACCGTTTTGGCCAGATCGACGGTGTAGGTGTTCGCAGTGGCCGGGTCGAGGCCGAGCGGACCGTCGACCAACCAGTCACGCGCACCGCGCTGGGCGCCGCCGAACTGACTCGCGAACTCGCCGCTGGAACCGGCCACCTGGGCCCAGACGAACCACACGAGCAGCGCGATGAACCCGAATCCGACGAAGAAGGAGATGACGGCCGAGAGCCCGCGCCCGAGGCCTCGGCGCATGAGCCACGCCACGAGCGGCTGCAGGAGCGCCGCCACCATGATGCCGGTGACGAGCGCAACGGTCACGAGGCCGAGCTTTGCCAGGGCCCAGAACACGAGCGCCACTGCGGCTGCGACGAGCAGGAGGTAGCCCGACCAGGCACCCGCGAGGCGGATGCCGAACGGGACGCTCGCGCGCGCCTTGTCAGGGGAAACCGGCTCGTTCATCGGGCCAGTTTCCCACGTCGAGCGCTCAGGCCGGACGGCTCAGTTCGAGGGCCTCGTACTCGGAGGGGGCAATGAGCACCAGGGCGATGGTTCGCCAGAAGTACTCCACTTCCTCGTGCAGGCCCTGCTCGTGCCCGGTGGCCTGCCACGTGAGGTGCAACCCGAGCAGGGCCCCGGTGAGCATCCGCGCCATGCGTTCGGCGTCGATCCTCTTGGCAAAAGCGCCGTCGCAGTCCAGGCTCTCGATCATGTGGCGCGCCATCGACTCCCACATGTGGAAGGACGCCGGGCGTCCCTCGCTGTAGGTTTCACGCTCGACGGCGAGCCGGGCCGTGGCCTGAAAGGACATCCGTGGCCAGGGCGTCGCACACGACATAACCGAGATTGATCAGCTTCTGCGCGCCGCGTCCGGGCACCGACTCGGCGGCCTTCACCATCCAATCTCCGTGGGCCGCAAGTACCGCGTCGGCGACTTCTTCCTTCGTCTCGAAGTGGATTATTAGGCCGAAGGCCGAATCACCCCGCCGCCGCTTGCCCGGCCGCGCGCCCGGAAAACAGGCAGCCGCCGAGGAACGTCCCCTCGAGTGCGTTGTATCCGTGCACGCCTCCACCTCCGAACCCAGCGGCTTCACCGGCCGCGAAGAGACCCGGGACGGCGTTCCCGTCGGCGTCCAACACGCGAGACTGCAGGTCGGTCTGGATGCCGCCGAGGCTCTTGCGGGTCAGGACGTGCAGCTTGATACCGACAAGTGGGCCGGCCTTCGGGTCGAGAACCCGGTGCGGCGAACTCACCCGGGCGAGCTTGTCACCGAGGTAATTGCGGGCGTTGTGGATCGTCATGACCTGAGCGTCCTTGGAGTACGGGTTGCCCATTTGCCGGTCCCGCTCCTCGATCTGCGTGCGCACAGCGTCGGCGTCGAGCAGCGGTTCGTCCGTGAGTGTGTTCATCTTCGCCACGAGTTCGTCGATCGTGTCGGCGACGACGAAATCGGCGCCGTGTTCGACGAAGTCGGCCACGGCCTTCGGCGCGCCGGAGGCCAGGCGGGCCTTGACGACTTCCTTGCGACTGCCCGAGGTGAGGTCGAGATTCTGCTCCGAACCCGAGAGCGCGAATTCCTTCTCCAGCATCTTGCTCGTCACGATGAACCAGGAGTGGTCGTACGCGCTGATCGCAGGGTCGGTACGCAGGTGGCGCAGCGTGCCGAGCGTGTCGAAACCGGGCAGGCGGGGCTGCGGCATGCGCCGGCCGATCGCGTCGAACCACAACGGCGACGGGCCGGGCAGGATACGGATGGCGTGCTGCGGCCACACGGGGTTCCAGTTGCGGATGCCCTCGGTGTAGTGCCACATGCGGTCACGGTTGACGAGGCGCGCGCCGGCACTCTCGGCCACGTCGAGCATGCGTCCGTCCACGTATTCCGGCACGCCGGTGATCATCGACGACGGCGGGGTGCCGAGGCTCTCGGGCCACCAGCGACGCACGAGGTCGTGATTGCCACCGATTCCGCCGCTCGCCACGATCACAGAGGGTGCTTCGAGCTCGAAGTCACCTTCGGCATCGCGGTTCGAGGCGACGCCGCGCTCGGCGTCGTCCGGCGCGAGCACCGTGCCGCGCACACCGGTGACGGCGCCGCTCGTCGTCACGAGCTCGTCGACGCGGTGGCGGTGGAAGAAGGTGAGCAGCCCGCGCTTCTCGGCGTCGAGCGCCTTCTCGACGAAGGGCCCGCTGACGCCCGTGCCCGTCCCCCAGGCGATGTGGAAGCGCGGCACCGAGTTGCCGTGGCCGTCGGCACGCCCGTCACCGCGCTCGGCCCAGCCGACCATCGGCGTGAGGTTGATGCCGTTCTCGCGCAGCCACTCCCGCTTGCCGCCGGCCGCCCACTCGACGTAGGCACGAGCCCAGGCGCGCCCCCACGTGTCCTCGGCGTTCTCGCCGTCGAGGCGGTCCCACTGAGCACTGTTGCACCAGTCGGCCCACGCCAGCTCGAGGCTGTCGCGCACACGCAGGCGACGCTGCTCAGGAGAGTCGACGAGGAAGAGACCGCCGAAGGACCAGTGAGCCTGCCCACCGAGGTTCGCCCGGTTCTCCTGCTCGACGACGGCGACGCGGCGCCCTCGCGCCGTCAGCTCCGCGGCCGCCACGAGACCGGCGAGCCCTGCTCCCACGACGATCGTGTCGAACGTTCGTTCAGTCATGCCCCATCACTCCCTCTGCATCGTTGCCGTCACGATAATTGAGGCCTCCTGTCACCCGGGCCGTTTACCGTCGAGCCGAGGGGGCGCCGCTAGACTCGGGCACCATGACGACCCAGGACACCGCGGCTTCGAAACACGAAGCGGAACAGGAGCCCTCGTCGTCCCCCTTGTCGACGTTCTGGCGCGAGGTCAGCACGTTCGGCTTCGTCGGCGCCTTCGCCGCCGTCATCGACCTCGGCCTGTTCAACGTCCTCATCCACGGTGCGCTGAGCGACAAGTACACGACGGCGAAGATCCTCTCGGGTGCCGTCGCCACCGTCTTCGCCTGGCTCGGCAACCGGTACTGGACGTTCCGCGAACGCGAGGGGCGGCCGGTCCATCACGAGGTGGCCCTGTTCTTCGGCGTCAACGGCGTCGCGCTCGCGGTCACCTCGGCGTGGGTCGCGTTCGCCCACTACGTCCTCGACGTGACGAAGCCGTTCTGGGTCAACGTGCACGTGGTTCTGGGCATCGGCCTGGGCACGCTCATGCGGTTCGTGCTCTACCGCACGGTCGTCTTCGGCAAGGCCGCCGAACAGGGTGCACCGCCCACGCACCGCGACGCCCACGAGAAGTAGCCGCGACTCAGCCGCTACCTGCGTGGAGGGAGCGCGATCAGCGTCCCGGCAGGAGCGCCTTCATCTGACGGGCTCGATGCTGCAGACCGCTCGTCGTCACGAGCGTGAAGGCCTCGGCGATGATGTCGCGCGACATCTTCGAGACGCCGAACTCTCGCTCCGCGAAGCGGATCGGGTGCTCGACGACGACGCCGCCGGCCTCGAGGACACGCAGGGTGAGGTCGACCTGGAAGCCGTATCCGCTCGTCGTGACCCCGTCGAGGTCGATGGCCCGCAACATCGGGGCGCGGTACACGCGGTACCCGGCCGTGGCGTCGTGGACGTGCGTACCGAGCAACGCGCGCACGTAGAGGTTGGCTCCTCGGCTGAGGACCTCGCGCTGCTTGGGCCAGTTGACCACCGACCCGCCCTTGATCCAGCGCGAACCGATGACGAGGTCGGCTTGGCGAGCCAGCTCGAGCATCGCCGGTAGTTCCTCTGCGGGGTGCGAGCCGTCGGCATCGATCTCGACAAGAGCGTCGTAACCGCGTTCGAGACCCCAGGCGAATCCTGCGAGGTACGCCTTCCCGAGCCCCTCCTTGCCCCGACGGTGCAGCACGTGGATGTGCGCGCTCGAGGCGGCGAAATCGTCAGCCATCTCACCGGTGCCGTCGGGCGAGTTGTCATCGATGACGAGGATGTCCGCATGCGGAACAGCGGCATGGACGCGCTCGAGGATCCGGGGAAGGTTCTCGCGCTCGTCGTAAGTCGGCAGGAGCACGAGCACGCGATCGATCGCGGGGCGCTCCTGCGCCGAGGGCAACGCGGGCATGGGTAACTTTCGTCAGGCGACGGGGACGAGACAGCAAACGTAACTCATGGGCCGCACAATGGTGAGCATGCCCGCGCCGATCAGCCTCGATGACGCCGTCCGTCGCCTCTACGACGGACCGGCAGCCGATTTCGTGAGGGTCCGCAAGGAACTCGCGGCTCGGGCGAAGAGTGAGGGCGCCGCCGATGTCGCCCGCGCGATCACGGCGCTGCGCAAACCCACGGTGGCCGCGGAGACCGTCAATCACCTGGAGGATCAGCCGCTCGGTGAACTCCTCGCCGTCGGCACCGCCCTACGGGCTGCTCAGACGCGCCTCGACACCGACGAGATGAAACGCCTCACGTCCGAACGTCACCGCCTGCTCGACGCCGTCCTCGCAACCGTCTCCGTCTCACCGGCGGTGCGCGACGAGGTTCGCTGCACGCTGCTCGCCGCGACAGCCGACCCCAGCGCCGAGGCCGCCGTCGCGAGCCGCACCCTGGTGCGGGGCCTGCGCTATTCGGGGTGGGGTGAGGTTGACCTGTCGGACGCCCTCGCACATCGGGACGCAGCCGCACGCGGCCGTGCCGCTCTTCGCATCGTGAACACCGACTCAGCCGACCGGGAGGCCGAGCGAGAGGCTGCCGCGCGGGACGCCGAACGTCGCACGGCGATGCAGGAGGTCGAGCGGGCCCGCCACCGGTTGAGCGCTGCGGTAGACGCTTATGACGCCGCGAAGGCGGCCCGTGACAGTGCACAGGCCGCCCTCGCGGCGGCGGAGACTCGCGTCAGAGCCCTCGACGAGAGGTGAGGAGCCCGGGAATCGGGCAGCTCGACCCTGCCCGATGAAGTGCGTCAGGCCGACTTCTTCGTCGCCGACGGGAACATCTGGCCGCAGTAGGACGTGAGGTCGTCGACCGCGTCGTTGTAGGTGTTCGTGTCGACGGTCTTCGAGGGCGCCTTGGCCTTCGTCAGCGTGCCGACCTTCTTGGCGACGGCGTCCGCCTTCTGCTTGAAGCTGGCGTTACCGGACTTCTTGCCCTGCTCGCGCAGTTCGTCCGCGAGCTTGCCCATCGAGGTCGACGCCTTGTCGAGGTCGGCCGCCTTGCGCGAGTCGACAGCCTTGTTCCAGGTGGAGTTGGCCGAGACGACCTTCTTGTTCGTGTCGATGCAGGCTGCGCGCAGGGCCGGCGTCGCGCCGGGCTTGCCCGCGTTCGTCGTCGCGCTGGAGGTCGTGACAGTGGGGCTGGCGTCGTCGCTGTTCGCACTGCCGCAGGCGGCCATCGTCACCGCGAGCCCGAGGCTCGCCGCGGTTGCCGGCAGGATGCGGCGAGTTCGGGTGAAAGCGTGGTGGTGCACGGTTTTCCTCTCGTCGGGCCCGTGGTTCTGGCCTCTCGGTCGGTCATGGGTTCATCGCCCACGAGTCACCTACCGTTACATATTCGTGATGTTTCCGCGAATCCGGCCCGCAATGACGGCAGCCGTCCAGGTCGCAGCCTCGAACATCGGCACGTGGCCGACGCCCTCGGCCTCGACGTAGTTCCACTCAGGAACCCTCGCGAGCGCCGCGCGCACGCCGCGGGCAGGCACGAGCGCGTCCGCGTCTCCCTGGAGGAACGTGACGGGCACCGTCACCTCGGCCAGCGCGCGGCGGTAGCTTCGCGACGCTCCTGCGATGACGATCGACTGCGCAGCACGCACAAGGGAGGGCACCGCGCTCTGGATCTCGGTGAGTGCCCGCGCCTCCTCGACGGCCCGGCGCCACACCCAGCGCGGCACGCGACGACGGTCGGCCACGACGACGAGTACGCCGTCGAGGCCCATCTGGTCGGTGCCGCGACGCTGGACGTAGCGCGGCACGACGAAGCGCGCGAGGGGCGGGCACATGTAGAGCGCGAAGGTGAGACCGACGCGGGGGTTCGGACGCACCTTGGGGCCGAACGGCACGACCGCGTCAACGAGCACGAGCCGCTCGAGCTGCGGGTGGCCCTTCGCGGCGAGCAGCAGCGAGATCATCCCGCCCATCGAGTTGCCGACGAGCACGACGTTTCGCGCGTCCACGACGTCGAGGTAGGCGCTCAACAGGTCGACGTTGTCGCCGACCGCGGAACGGCCGGCGTCGGCCTCGGTGCGCCCGAAGCCGGCGAGGTCGGGTGTCAGTACCCGCCCGAGGCGCGCGAGGTAGGGCCAGACGGGCTCCCAGTTCGCGAGGCTCCCGCCGAGACCGTGGACGAGGACGTAGGTGGGCCCCGAGACGTTGTGGCCGCTGTCGCGGTGATGCACCGTGACGCCGTCGACCTCGACGGTCGTGATGGGCGGCAGGTCGGGTTCGGGTTCGTCGAGGTTCGTGGCGAGAGACTCGGCGAGCAGCGCCTCGGCCGCGGCAGCGTCGAGAACGTCGGCGTCGGCGGCCAGGGCTGCGCTCGAGTTGCCCGGTTCGTTTTCTGAGGCGGGACTCACGAGCTCTCTCCGATCTGCTCTCGCAGCGCCTGCGCGAGCACCTGAGCGTGGTTGTCACCGGTCGGGTCACCGGCGATGAGGAGGAGGACGCGCCCGTCGGTGTCGCGAACGGTCTCGGCGAGCTTCTCCAGCCCGTCGGCACCGTCACCGTCGGCCAGCTCGGCTCGGTAGCGGTCGGCGAACTGCTCGAAGCTCAGATCTCCGCCGTGGAACTCCTTGCGCAGGTCCGTGCTCGGGGAGGCGTCCTTCGCCCACTCGTCGAGGTCTGCTCGTTCCTTCGAGACTCCGCGGGGCCACAACCGGTCGACGAGCACGCGCATCGCCTCACCGTCGCGCGCGGTGTGGACCTTGCCCACCTCGATGTCGGGGGTGGCCATCAGCGGTGGGCGGCGACGGCGTCCGCGAGGCTGCCGAGCACCGGGTCGTAGGAGCGGACGACGCGTTCGACGATGACCCCTTCACGGCGGAACGGGTCGCCGTCGAGACGCTGCTCGACCTGCTCGGCGCTGTCGGCTGCGACGAGCAGCAGCGCGCCGGCCGGGTCGGTGAGCGGCCCGGAGAGCAGGAGGCCCTCGCACTGCGCGAGAAACTCGCGATGCTCGGGGCGGTGGGTGTCGCGCGCGGCGACGTCGTCGCTGTAGCGGTAGGAGACCGCGAAAATCGCCATGCCTTCGAGCCTACTCGCCACCAGTGACACCGGGCAGACCATAAGATCGAGGCGATCGGGGCAGGGAGGGAAACCACGTGTCGGAGAGTTGGCAGCTGGGCAGCCGGTACGTGCTCGAACGTCGAATCGGCGCGGGCGCGATGGGTCAGGTGTGGGCCGGTCGCGATGTCGACGGCCGCCCCCTCGCGTTCAAGCTGTTGCGCCCCGAGATGGCTGACGACCCCACCGTCGTCGCGCGTTTCCTCCAGGAACGCAACCTGCTCGTCAATCTGCGCAGCCCTCACGTCATCCGCGTGCACGACCTCGTCGTCGAGGGCCCGCGCCTCGCCATCGTCATGGATTACATCGGCGGGCCGTCGTTGCGCGGCCTGCTCCAGCAGCGCGGCAATCTTCCGCCTGCGGAGGTGGCGTCCCTCGGTTCGCGGATCGCGGCCGGCCTCGCAGCGGTGCACGGCGCGGGCGTCCTGCACCGCGACCTCAAGCCCGAGAACGTGCTTCTCGACGAAACCCCGAACGGCCTCGAGCCGAAGTTGGCGGACTTCGGCATCGCCTCGCTCGCCGTGACGGCGACTGGGCACGTCGGCACGGCGAACGTCATCGGCACCCCGCAGTACCTCGCGCCCGAGCTCGGCGACGGGTTGCCGAGCGGGCGTGCCAGCGACCTCTACGCCCTCGGCATCACGCTGTACGAAATGGCGTGCGGCATCGTGCCGTTCAGCTCTGATTCGCCGGTCGCGCTCCTGCGCATGCACGCCGACCACGCGCCCGGACGCCCGGACGGCATGCCGGACGAGCTGTGGCACCTCGTCGCGGCGCTCATGGCGAAGAACCCGGGAGACAGGCCCGACGACGCCTCCGCCGTCGCGGCGCAGCTGGCCGACATGGTGCCGCGCTTCGCCGGGATGCCGGCCCCCGCTCCCCTGCACGCCTCTCCCCCCACGCGACTCATCGGGTCGGCACTGCCGACCTCCGGAAGCTCTCCCGAGACCGTCTCCGACGATGACGACGAGAGCACGTCGCACCGTCGCAGCATCGCGCTCGGCGTCGGGCTCGTCGTCGGGCTGTGCCTCGTCGCGCTCGTCGCGTGGCTGTTGTTGCGCGACACCGGCTCGGAGCAGACG
The DNA here is from genome assembly GCF_004151355.1 of Dermacoccus sp. 147Ba. Classification (NCBI taxonomy): domain Bacteria; kingdom Bacillati; phylum Actinomycetota; class Actinomycetes; order Micrococcales; family Dermacoccaceae; genus Dermacoccus; species Dermacoccus sp. 147Ba. Next base: position 16,671 of record NZ_SEHL01000016.1, on the reverse strand, counting down.
AAGTCGAAACCATCGGCCACCACCTCCTCGTCGACGACACGGGCGCAACCGACGGTGGTTCCACTGTCCAGTCGTCTCGCCGGCTCGGAGGCGGAGAAGAACAGCGCCACGATCGACGGGCGTGACTTCGACGACGCCGTCGTCGCCCGCGATCTCACGCCCCCCACCTGCACCCGTCCGGTGCGTTTCACCCTCGACGGTGAGTTCACTCAGATGGAGTTGCTCGCTGGCTTCAACGCGCGCCCCAACCCCTCGGGGGACACCGGCACCGTCGTCGTGCGCCTGGACGGCGACACGAAACAGACCGTGAACTTCTCGAGCGAAAAGGCGAAAGCACTCTCGCTCGACGTCACGGGGGTGCGCAGCCTCGTGCTCGAGCTGAGAGCGCAGCGCTGCTCGCCGCAGGATCATCAGAGCATTGCACTCGCCGAGGGCAAGCTTCGCCGCCAGTAGGCGCAACTCGGCGGTCAGCAGGCCACTGCCGCCGCTGCCGTCGAGCGGGCGCTGCTGCGGGCGTCGGCGAACAGGAGCACTCCGAGGCCCGCGAACGCGAAGCCTGCGCCGACCCAGAGCGGCGAACCGAAGCCGTGGCCGGCCGCGATGGCGAGGCCGCCGATCCACACGCCGAGGAAGTTGCCGACGTTGAACGCGGCGATGTTCGCGCTGCTCGCGAGCGTCGGCGCTTCGTCGGCGTAGCGCATGACACGCATCTGCAGGCCGGGCACCGTGCCGAACCCGAAGAAGCCCATGGCGAGCAGGAGTGCTGCCGCCGCCACCTTGTTGCCCGGCACGAGCGCAAAGACCACGAGAACGATGCCGAGCGCGAGCGTCCACGTCGTCAGGGTGCGGCGCAGGGCTGCGTCGGCGAGGCGCCCACCGAGGACATTGCCGCCGAAGAGGACGAGGAGCCACGGCACTGCGCCGTCGTCGAAACCGGTGACGCGAGTCAGCAGCGGCTCGATGTACATGAACGCACCGAACATGCCGCCGAAGACGAGCACTGTCATGCCGAGGGAGTACCAGACCTGGGCCCGGGAGAAGACGGCCAGTTCGGCCCGGAGGCTACGTTCGGACGACTCGGCGCGGGCGTCCGGAACGAGCGCTGCGATGCCGGCGAAGGAGACGACTCCGACGACGGCAATGGTGGCGAACGTCGCCCGCCAGCCCCACTGTTGACCGACGAAGGTGCCCATCGGCACGCCGAGGACGTTGGCAAGCGTCAGCCCACCGAACATGATGCTGATGGCGCCGGCCTGCTTCTCCTTGGCCACGAGGGCCGAGGCGAGCACGGACCCGATGCCGAAGAAGGCGCCTTGCGCGAGGGCCGCGACGACACGTCCGGCGAGGAGCGCGGCGTAGCCGGGTGCCAGTGCCGAGATCGCGTTGCCCACGACGAACAGCACCATGAGGAGCAGCAGCGCACGCTTCGGCGCCCACTTCGCGAGGAGCGGCGGCAGCGCCAGCGCACCGAAGACGACCGCGAGGGCGTAACCGCTCACGAGGTAGCCGGCCGTGGGCACGGAGACCCCGAGGTCGTTCGCGACCGGGGTGAGCAGGCCGGCGATGACGAATTCGGTGAGCCCGATGCCGAAGCCACCGAGGGCCAGGGCGAGCAGTCCGACAGGCATGAGTGCACCCTTTCGAGGTTCATTCCATACGGCAACATACCGCGCGTGCAACTAACTTGCGTGACGTTAGTTGCACACGTGCTCTATTGCAAGCGGCGTACACTGAATTCATGGGTATCGCTGACACCGCCGTCGAGGTCCGCGCCTCGGGCTGGCGCACGCTCGCCGCACTCCACGGACACATCGAGACCTGTCTCGAGAAGGAGCTCGTCGCGGGCCACGGCCTGACCGTCGTGGAGTACACGGTGCTCGACGCCCTGTCGCGCCAGGACGGCACGTTCCACCTCCGCATGGCGCAGGTGGCGCGCGCAGCAGCCCTCTCCCCCTCCGCGACGACGAGGCTCGTCAACCGACTCGAAGACCGCGGTTACCTCACGCGCATCATCTGCGCGGACGACCGGCGCGGCATCTACACGGAGCTGACGCCGGAAGGTCGCGCCGCCTACGAGAAGGCCCGCCCCACGCACGACCGTGTCCTCGCCGCCTCGCTCGAATCAGCCCGGGAAAAGCCAGAACTCGCCGACCTCGTCGCCTTCGTCGAGAAGCACTGACTTCTGACGTGGACGATCTGTCGGTGATGCCGGGGCCTGGCGCCCCGCGTGGCCTGCGCGTCCCCGCCGCCGAGCTGCAGGAGCAGTTCTCCCACGCCTCCGGGCCGGGCGGTCAGGGCGTCAACACCACCGACTCGCGCGTGCAGCTCAGCCTCGACCTCACGACGACGAGCGCGCTCGACGACACCCAGCGCGCCCGCGTGCTCGCAGCCCTCGACGCGCGGCTCGCGGCCGGGGTGCTCACGGTGACCGCAGCCGAGCACCGCTCGCAACGCCGCAACCGCACAGCCGCCCGCGAGCGCCTGGCTGCCCTCCTGCGTGAGGCGCTCGCCCCACCGGTGCCTCGCCGGCCGACGAAGCCGACGCGCGGTTCGAAGCGGCGGCGCCTCGAGGCGAAGAAGCAGCGCAGCGTGACGAAGCAGCAGCGTCGCAAGCCCGGCCTCGACTGAGACGCCTGACCCGGCGCCCGGGGGACGCTCACCCGGTTCAGCCGAGGAGAAGCCGGATTAACCCTGTTGGCCCTTGGCTCGGATGAGGTCGAGCGCGACGACCGCGCCCAGTATCGCGGCGCGAGTCGGGCCGGGAACCCCCGGCGTGAACCCGAGGACGTAACGCTCCTTGCCGAGGAACGCCGCGCCGATGCCCGGCCACCGGCGCGACACGCGAGCCACCGGTCCACCGGGGCCGACCACCTCGAACTCGCGCTCGAAGAAGCTGCCCGACAACTGCAGCGTCGCGTCCGGGAGGTTCACGGTGAGCCGCTTGGAGAACAACGTGAACTCCTTGACCACCTCGCCGAACTGATGACCGCTTGGGTCTAAGAGCACGTAGCGGTCGCGCCCGAAGTTCATCACGTCGTCGATGCGCATGAACAGGGAGCCGTCGGTGTCCAGAATGGTGAGTTCACGGTTGCCGAGGGCCAAGCGCTTCAGAGCACCACCGTCGGTGCGGATGCGCCCGATCGGCTGCCCACCGGCGTCCATGATGGCGAAGTCGTTACCCATGAAGCTCGTGACCTGGTCGATGACGAGAACGTCCGACTGAAGAAGTGCCACGGATTCATGGTGCCCGATTCCCGACACGAGATGGTGGCCGCGCGGCTGCCACCGTCACTCCCCGACGCCGCGACACCGGGCCGATGACACGAGAACGCGCCCCACAGCGTCGACTGCGAGGCGCGTCCTTTCGTGGCGTCGATCAGCGCACGAGCTCCGGCGGCACGTGACCGAAGCGGTGCAGGGTGCGGCTGATCGCCTGCTCGCGCAGGAACGTCAGCAGCTCACGACGGCCGGTCGAGAGCACCTCGCCGAACAGCGGCGTGATGCTGGCGCCCTGGTCGGCAGCAGGTGCCTCGGCGAGCGCCGCAGCGGTCTCACCGTCGGCGTCCGCGCCGACCATGCGGATACGCAGCGACTCGCCGTCGAGCGCCTGCGCGCGAGCCCACGACACGAACTGCGCGGAGCTCTCCACCTCGCCGACGCGGTCGAGCCACGCGAGCGCCTGGCGGCCCTCACCCGTCTCCTCGAGTCGCTTGAGCGCCGGCTGCAGAGCGATGTCCCACGACAGGCGAACCGACGAACCGACGAGGTGCGCGGCCAGCACGAGACGCGCCACCTCGACGAGGGTGCGGTCGGCTGCCCGGTCGTCGGCGTCGAGACCCTCGCTGAGTTCCGCGCGCACGACGACGCGCGGCTGCGGGCGGTAACGGAAGATGTTGCTCTCCGCGCGCAGCGACGACGGGTCGGACTCGATACCGAGTTCCTCACGCCACGCGTAGGCGTCCGAACGCAGCGACGCGAGCAGCCACGCCGCGTCGTCCTCGGCACGCGCGAGGGGCGCGAGGATCTCCTGCAGGTCCCGCACGCGCGGCATGACCGGCGCACCCTGACGAGCAACGCCGTCCGCCACCCACGTACCGAACTGTGCGACGTAGTTGGGGCCACCGGCCTTGGCGCCCGGGCCCATGACCGATTCCTTCCAGCCACCGAAGCTCTGGCGCTGCACGATGGCGCCGGTGATGTGCCGGTTGACGTAGCCGTTGCCGGCCTCGACGTGCTCGCGCCAGTACTCGATCTCGTCCTCGTCGAGGCTGTGAATGCCTGCCGTGAGGCCGAACTGCGTCGCGTTCTGCAGTTCGAGCGCCTCCTCGAGGGAATCGGCGTGCATGAGGCCGAGCACGGGCCCGAAGACCTCGGTCATGTGGAAGAAGGAGCCGGGCTTCACGCCGTCCTTGAGGCCGGGCGACCACAGGCGACCCGTCTCGTCGAGCTGCTTCGGCTCGACGAGCCACGTCTCGCCCTCCTCGAGGGTCGTGAGCGCCTTGAGCAACTTGCCCGACGGCGGCTCGATGACCGGGCCCATCGTCGTGCCGAGGTCGCTCGGCCAGCCGACGCGCAGCGACTCCACGGCGTCGATGAGCTGCTCACGGAAACGGCGCGAGGAGCCGACCGAGCCGACGAGGATGCCGAGCGAGGCCGCCGAACACTTCTGACCGGCGTGGCCGAACGCCGACTTCATGAGGTCGGCGGCCGCGAGGTCGAGGTCCGCCGCAGGCGTGACGACGAGGGCGTTCTTACCGCTCGTCTCGCCGAACACGCGCGGGCCACCGGCGTGACGCGAACGCCAGCCGGCGAACAGGCGCCCCGTCTCGATCGAGCCGGTGAGGATGACGGTGTCGACGTCCTCGTGGGACACGAGCGCCTTGCCGTTCTCGTTCTCCTCGACGCGCACGACCTGGGCCACCTCGCGCGGGATGCCGGCGGCCCACAGGGCCTCCATCGCGACCTCGACGCAGCCGACCGTCTGCGGCGCCGGCTTGATGATGACGGCCGATCCGCTCGCGAGCGCCGCGAGCACGGAACCGATCGGAATGGCGACGGGGAAGTTCCACGGCGGCGTGACGAGAGTCAGCTTGTGAGGCTCGAATCGCGCTCCGTCCGAGGCCATTCCGCTGACGAGGTCTTCGCACCTGTCGGCGTAGTAGCGCGCGAAGTCGATGGCTTCGGAGACCTCGGGGTCGACCTGATCGATCGTCTTGCCACCCTCGGCGGCCGCGACGGTGATGAGGTCACCACGACGCTTCTCGAGTTCGCGTGCGGCCTCGCGCAGCAGCGCGGCACGCTCCGCGTTGGGGCGAGCGGCCCAGGCCTCGTGCGCGCCGACGCCACGGCTCACGACCTCGTCGACGGCCTCGAGCGACGTGAGTTCGGGCGAGGTCAGCGGCGCGGGTTCACGCGTCACTGCCGCGAGCGCCCACTCACGCACGGCCGGCAGCGCCGGGTCGGAGTCGGCGGTGTTCTCGAAGTAGTCACCGATCGGCTTGCGCTCGGCGCTGCGGCGCGGCCCGACGGGCGTCGAGGCCAGAGCGTCCACGGACTCGCGGAAACGACGCTCCTGATCCTCCATGGGCGTGAGGCGACCGGTGCCGGTGAGGCCGTCGCGCACGTACTTGTACTTGTCGTCGGCCTCGTCGTCGTGGCTGAACATGGCGTGCAGGAAGTTCTGCTCGGCCGCGTTCTCCTCGAGACGGCGGATGAGGTAGGAGACGGCGACGTCGAAGTCCTCCGACTTCACGACCGGCGTGTAGAGCAGCACCGTGCCCACGTCGGCCTTGACGGCGCGCGCCTGCGAGGGCGCCATGCCCTGCAGCATCTCGACGTCGAGGTGGTCGCTCACGCCACGCTTCTCCGACAGCAGGTGCGCGACGGCGACGTCGAAGAGGTTGTGCGAGGCGACACCGAGTCGGCAAACCTCCATCGCGTCGGGGCGCGTGGCGCGCTCGATGAACGCGAGGTAGTTGGCGTCCACGTCCTCCTTGGAGGTGTACGGTGCCTGCTCCCAGTCGTGCACCTCGGCCTCGACGCGCTCCATCGCGAGGTTGGCCCCCTTGACGAGACGCACCTTGATGCCGGCGCCACCGGCCGCCTTGCGCTTCTTCGCGAAGTCGATGAGTCGCTCGAGCGCGGGCACGGCGTCGGGCAGGTAGGCCTGCAGCACGATGCCGGCCTCGAGGTCATGGAACTCGGGCTCGGAAAGGAGTCGCGTGAACAGCTCGATCGTCAGGTCGAGGTCGCGGTATTCCTCCATGTCGAGGTTGACGAACTTCTTGGGCGAGGCCTCGTTCGCCACCCGGTAGATCGGGCGCAGGCGCTCGAGGGCGCGCTCGACCGTTCCCTCCGTGTCCCAGGTCGAGATCTGCGAGACGAGGCAGCTGATCTTGATCGAGACGTAGTCGACGTCGTCGCGCGCGAGCAGCTTGCGGGTCGACTCGGTGCGACGAGCGGCCTCGGCCTCACCGAGCACGGCTTCGCCGAGCAGGTTGATGTTGAGGCGGAACCCGTCCGCCTGCGCCTTGGCGAGGTGCTTGCCCAGCGTCGGGTCACTGGCGTCGACGACGAGGTGACCGACGAGCTGACGCAGGCGCTTGCGCGCGGCGGGCACGACGACGGGCGGCGCGAGGGTGGCGACGCGCGAACCGATGCCCATGAGCGCGGCGTCGATGCGCCCCATGAACCCGGTGGCCTCGTTGGACGACAGGCGCGCGAGTTCGCGCGCGGCCGCCGTGTTGTCCTCGGGACGGGCGACGCGGTCGACGAACTTCACCGCGAGGTCGAGGCCCTTCTCGTCACGCAGCAGCGCGCCGAGCTGATCGCTCGTGCGCTTCTCGGCCTTCGTCTGGCCGGCTTCGGTGGCGTCGCCCCACTTCTTGGCGAGGGCGACGGCTTCGTCCGCGAGGTCGCGCAAGACGGCGGTGGGGTCGATGTCGGGCGCCGCGGGGGTGTGCGGCGCGTCAGTGATCTGGCTCATACCGTCAGTGTTCGCCCTACCGGTCCGTATGTCTTGCCCAAATGCCGCAGCGTGGCCGCGGATTGCGCGCAATGACGGGGCAGAAGCGAATGTTCCGGTCACATCCAGGGCGGGCGGGCGCCGGCCATCCACGCGTGGCGCACGAGGAGGAACCCGATGATGGCGAGCGCCCAGGCGAGGTTCTCGTGGCTCGTGCGTTCGATCCAGGCCCCGAAGCGCTGGAGCGGTCGCTCGATGCGCTCGTGCAGGATGAGCCTCGCCGCCAGGCACAGGAGGGCGGGCACCACCATGACGAGGCAGTACGCGACGAGCGCGAGGCCCCGCTCCGGCGTCGACATCGGTGCCGCCGAGAGCAGACCGATCGCCGCGAGATAGGGCACCATCGACGCCGCTTCGACGAGGACGGCCACCACGGCGAGCGCCACGACGGCCTTGACGCCGGCGTCGCCGTCGGCGCCCATCGCCCGGTCGCGCCAGGTGGTGATCCTGCGCATGAGGCGTCCTGGTTCGGCGTCCTTCTTCGTCGGCATGCACACGCCGACGAGAAACATGGCGGCTCCGACGGCGAGCAGAACGTGGGCTCCGCTCGACCCTGCGAACCAGGCCGAGATCCGTTCGAGGAAGACGAGGGCACCGGCGAGCAACGCGAAACCGAGCACGACGTACGAGCCGACGACGGCCGCAAGGTAGGTGAGCATCCGACCCACGCGTGGCCGTCCGGGCATGAGGAGAAACCACACCGGGATGACGAGGGTACCGAGACTCGTCGCGTCGACGAGCGCGAGCACCACGAGGGTGAGAGCGAGTTCGAGGTCCATGCGCTCAGCGTGCTCGCGCGCGCCGTACTCGCGCGTCGGCAGGAAGTGCCGTTCACGCACACCGGCGTCATCCTTTCGACGGACGCATGAGGGCCGGTGGCGTGCTGCAATGACTGACGTGGCACCGCCGAACCTGCATCCGCTCCCGTGACGAGCCGTGACCTGCGCGGCGCATTCGGCATGTTCGCGCTGGGTGTCGCCCTCGTGCCGATTGGTCTTGTCGAGACGTGGACGGACACGCCGTGGACACTCGAACGGTGGTGGCATCTCGCACCCCTCGCGGTGCTCTGTGCGCTCATGGCCGTTCGGCGTGGGCGCCCGCTCACCGCGCTCGGCGTCGGCGTTCTCGTCTTCGTCGCCGAGGGGTTCTTCGGCGGGAGCCTCGCGTCGTTGCTCGTGTTCATCGAACTCGTCCACGCGGCCGGGCGTTACGGACGAGGCCGGATCGCCGACCGCCTCGCCCACGTCATCGTCGCCGTCATCGCAGCCGTCGGTGTGCTGACGCTCGTGGCGACCCGCGACCTACGCGTCGCCATCATGGCGGCGCTCACTGTCTTCGCGGTCCTCGGCACGTCGTACTGGTGGGGCGAGTCGGCGAAGCAGCAGGCCGACCTCGTCGAGGCCGAACGAGCTCGCGCCGAGGATCTGGCGCGCATGGCGGCGCTTCGCGAGGAGCAGGCCCGTCGAGGCGAGCGCGAGGCGATGGCCGGCGAGATTCACGACGCACTGTCGGGCAACCTCGCGGCCATCACGATCCACGCCGAGGCGGGCCTCGCGAATCCGGAGGTCGCACCGCAGGCTCTGCAGGTGGTCCGGACGACGTCGAAGCAGGCCATGGGCGAACTGCGCTCGATGCTCGCCGTTCTGCGGCCTGACGGCGGCCCGGCGATGCCACCGTCGAACCTCGAGGATGCGGTGGACGCAGCCCGCGGTCGCGGCCTCGAGATCGATGACCGGTACGAGCCGGCACTTCTCGGCGATCTGCCACCCCAGGTCGCGCACGCGGCCTACCGGGTCGTCCAGGAGTCGCTGACCAACGTCGAGCGTCACTGCCCCGGAGGGCAAGCCGAGCTCGTCGTGAAGCGTGACGGCGACCTCACCATCACCGTCGACTCGCCGTGTGGAGTCGGTCCGAGGAGCGACGGCGGGTACGGCCTCACGTCGATGTCGGAGCGTGTCACCTCGCTCGGCGGCGTTTTCGAGGCCGGTCCGCACGACGGAGGGTGGCGCGTTCACGCCGTCATTCCGCTCGACTCTGGTGAGGTGGTGGCATGACCGACATTCGCGTCCTGCTCGCCGACGACCACACGGCGATCCGCTCCGGGTTGCGCCTCATCCTCGACGGATGCGACGACATCGAGGTCGTCGGCGAGACGCGCGACGGCGCCGTCGCCATCGCGCAGGCGCGCAGCCTGCGCCCCGACGTCACGCTCATGGACGTGCGAATGCCGGGCACGGACGGCATCGCGGCGACCCGCGAGATCGTCGCGAACGGTTGGTCACGCGTTCTCGTGCTCACAAGTTTCGAGATCGACGAGTACGTCGTCGGAGCCCTCGGCGCCGGCGCCGACGGCTATCTCGTCAAGACGATCGACGCCGGCCCTCTCGCCGACGCGGTGCGTCGCGTCGCCGCCGGTGAAGCCGTGCTCTCGCCTGAGGTGACGCGCCGCGTCATCACGGGCTTCGTCGCGACCGAGCGCCCGCCTGCAGTTGACGAACGATCAACATGGCCAAGCGATCTCACCGACCGCGAGCGCGAGATCCTCGCAGCGCTGGGCGAGGGATTGTCGAACGCCGACATCGCGTCGTCGCTCTTCATCGCCGAGTCGACGGTGAAGACGCACGTCTCGCGCATCCTGACGAAGCTGGGGTGCACCACCCGGGTTCAGGCCGCCATTGCGGCCCGCCGCGCCGGCCTCGTCCCCTGAGCGCGTCGCGTCCGGGTGATTCTGTAGACATTCGGCGTCGTATACAGCGCGGAACGTCTACAAAATCCTGGGCTGAAGCACCCGTATTCTTGATCCATGCCCGACGGCCCCGAACTCAGCGCCCTCGCAGGCGCTCTGGGGCCCGCGGTGCTCGAACTCGTCGACCACCTTCCCGGCACGATGTTCTGCGTCAAGGGCGCCGACGGCCGTTACATCGCGGTCAACCCCACCTTCGTCAAACGCACGAACCAGCGCTCCCGCGCCGAGGTGCTCGGGCGCCGGGCCGGTGAACTGTTCGTCGCCGAACTCGCCGACCGCTACGAGGAGCAGGACGCCCGCGTCCACTCGAGCGGACGCCCCCTGTTCAACGAGTTGGAACTCATCCGCGCACCGGGCGGCCCGTTCCGCTGGCACGTCACCGCCAAGGTGCCGCTGCGTGACGAGGACGGGCGGGTGACGGGCGTCGTCAGCATGTCGCAGGACGTCGGGGAGGGTGCGGCGGACGACCGGACGATGACGTCGCTCGGCGCCGTCGTCGCGCACATCCGCGCCCATCTCGGCGAGAACGTCACGTCCCAGGATCTCGCCCGCGTGGCGGGATGCTCGGTCGACACCCTCGAACGCCGCTGCCGTCGGGTGTTCGGGCGTTCGCCCGGCCAACTCATCCTCTCGACGCGCATCGACGTGGCCCGCGGGCTGCTCACCGGCTCCGACATGCCGCTCGCCCAGATCGCCGACCTCTGCGGCTACGCCGACCAGGCGGGGTTCAGCCGTACGTTCACCCGCCTCGTCGGCATCCCGCCGGGCCGTTACCGCAAGTCCATGTGACGCCGAACGGGCGTCACGACGCCGAGTTCTCGGCCATGTTGTCCGGGTTGTCGGGGGCGCCGGGGTTGTCGTCGCTGCCCGTCGCGAGATAGGCGTGACGCACCCGCAGGGCCTCCTCGACCTCCTCAAAGGCGGGGTCGACGAACGCTCGGCGGTACGTCGCATCGCTCGTGGAGACGGCGGTGAAGAAGCAGAAGACGACGGCAGCGAGCAGGACGTTCTGCACGAGTGTCACGACGAAACCGAGGACGAGCACGTTGATTCGCTCGCCGGGACGCAGGCGCGGGGCGCCGGGCTCGGCTCGCGCGAAACGGTCCTGACGGTCACCGAGCACGTCGCGTGAGACGAACAGTGCGAACACCAGGCCCAATCCGTTGACGACGAGCGCCAACAGCCACGTCCTGCCCATCGAGAGGTGGCGGACGACCTGCCACACCTCGGCGTTGAAGAACATGAAGAGCGTCGTGAGCGTCATCACCGGAAGGACGCGTCCGACCATCGTCCCGAGGGTGCCGAGCTCGCGCCCCACGCATCGCAGGGCCCACAGGCCGACGGCGCCGGCTCCGACGTAGGCGGCGAGCACAACAAGGATCACGAGGACGAGCCGTTCGGGGAAGGAAGCCACCCAGGCGAACACGGCGAGCCACACAGGCGAAAGCACGAGAACGCTCATGGTCACGAGGATGTCGGCCTGCGCGCTCCCCGCGACCTGCTCGACAGGCGTCGACCCGAGACCCTCCGCCACGCCCACGAGGTGTCCAAGAGCACCAAGGACGACGAGCACGGTGAGCAAGGGCGCGGCGCAACGCCCGGACAGCCCCCGAAGCCGGTCCTTCGGCCGCACGAACATCGGGACGCCGGAAGCGAAGAGTTGGGCACGCAGCTGTGCGTCGGACGAGTGGGTCACGTCACCATCCTGACCGACCGCGCGCACTGCGCCCCATCACGAGCGCTCGACTTCTAGGGTGGTACCCACGTCAGGCCGCACCCACACGAGAGGCACCCATGTCCGAGACGAACGCCGGAATCACGACCGCTGACCTCTACGACGAACTCGAGGACGCCCTCGACTCGTGCTCGACGCAGTTCCGCCGCTTCGGACGCAAGGCCCGCTTCCACGGCACGATCGTCACGGTCCGCTGCTTCCGCGACAACCAGATCGTCAAGGAGACCCTCAACTCCCCCGGCGAGGGCAAGGTGCTCGTCGTCGACGGCGACGCCAACGTCGAGAGCGCCCTCATGGGCGACATGATCGCCGAGGCCGCGGTGAAGAACGGCTGGGCGGGCGTCGTCATCAACGGAGCCATCCGCGACAGCGTTGCCGTCGACGAGCTCGACCTCGGCGTCAAGGCGCTCGGCACCAACCCGCGCAAGTCGGCCAAGGCCGGCGAGGGCGAGAAGGACGTGCCCGTCAGCTTCGGCGGCGCCACGTTCACCCCGGGCGATCACCTGTGGAGCGACGAGGACGGCGTCGTCGTCACCTCAGCAGAGAACGCCAAGCGCCTCTCCACCGTCGCCTGACACCGACCGGCGCGCCCTGCGACTCGACTGATCGCCCCTCGATAGGTGGCACCGGGCACGGCGCTCGCCTACCTTTGGATCATGAGTTCCACAGTCGCGTGCATCGGTTTCACCGACCCTTCGTCGTTGGCGAGCATCGTCCGCGAGAAGGGCGAGCCGGTGCACGAGCTGTCGAGCACCAACCTCTGGGTCGACTCCAGCGGCGCAACGCTGTTCCTCGACCGCAACGCGCAGTACGCGCGCCCCGGCTTCTCAACACCCGTTCGCACGCCGTACCGCGGCATCACGCCGATGGAGAACGGCCTCGCGCAGGTCGTCTTCACCGATGTCTCGGGCTTCGAGCTCGACCCGTTCACAGTTGTACCCAACAACCGCTACACCGTCGGCTGGGCGCCCGTCGGACGTGTGGCGCTCGTGGCCATGGGTATCGACACCGAGTTCTTCCCGACGGCCGAGGACTTCTTCGACTCGCCCCGCAGCGCACTACCCGGCTTCGAGGGCGAACCGCCCGCCGAGGTCAAGCAGTTCGGGCTCGCGTGGCCGCCCACGATGGAGATCGAGACCTTCCTCCCGAGCGACAACGCGGATGACGCGCTCGCCACGTTGAGCGGCACCGTCCAGTTCGCCGAGGTGCAGAAGAACTCCCTCACGGGCCACGAGTTCCTCGTCTCGCGCATCGCCACGGTGTGCGGTGAGGTCGACCTGTGCACCCCGCTGCCTCTCGAAGGCGCCCCGACGCCGGGGTCCGTCGTCGTGGGTCAGGTCGAACTGCTCGCGGGGTTCCCGCCGTTCGGCGTCGCAGACACCTCGAGCTACCAGGCACCCGACGAGCGAGTCGGCCCCACCTTCCGCGACGAAGAGCCCGAGATTCCCTCCGACCTGCCGCCTGCTGACGAAGACCTGCCCGAGGGCCTCGTGCTCGGCGAGGACGGCGTCGTGCGGACCGACGAGGAACACCGCGCCTGGAAGGGCGGTGACACCGAGGCGGGTTCCCGCCCGCCGGCAGGCGTCTCACGTGACACCCGCGACCCCGCCTCCCCCGAGGACGAGTTCGATGCCCGCCGTGAGGTGCCCGAATTCGAGGTCGACCCCGAGGCTCCCGAAACCGTCGAGGGTCAGAGCACGTCGAGCGCTCCCCCGCCGACCGATGCCCCTGCGGGTCCTGAGTCGGGCTTCTCGGAGAGCCACGACGACAGTGCGAGCGAGGGTGAAACCGACGCCTCCTCCGATGACCTGCCTCGGCCCGGTGAGACGCGGCGTGAGTGGCGAGCACGCACCGGACGCTGACCCCGGTTGTCCTCAAGGGACGAAAAGCCCAGTGCGTTTTACCCCCTCCTCGGAGGAATTTGATCCTGACGTACTGGACAATGGTTCGATGACTCCTTCGGCTTCGCAGCAGCCTGCCCGCTTCCGGCGGGCCGCTTGGCGTGCCGCCGAGGTCTTCACCTCGCCGGTGCCGCCGCAGGAGTTCGCGCGGTTGTTCAACCCGCTCGTCTCGAGCCGCCAGCTGCGCGGCGTCGTCACGGCCGTGCGTCACGAGACGCCGAACTCCGCCACCATCGAGTTCAAGCCGGGCGGCGGGTGGGATCCGCACAAGGCCGGTCAATACGCGCGCATCGGCGTCGAGATCGACGGTGCCCGTAACTGGCGCTCCTACTCCCTCGTCACGGCCGAGGGCCACGACCCGGCCATCACCGTCACCGCGGTGGGTCGCGTGTCGACGCACCTCGTCCGCACGACGAAGCGCGGTGATGTGCTCTTCCTCGCACCGCCGCAGGGCGACTTCCTTCTGCCCAGTGGCCCGCGTCCGCTCCTCATGCTGACGGCCGGCAGTGGCCTCACGCCCGTCATGTCGATGCTGCGCACCCTGCTGCCGAAGCGGCACGACGCGGACGTCGTCGTCGTTCACTCCTCACGCACGCCGGACGAGACGCTGTTCCTCGACGAGTTGAAGCGCATGAACGACGAGCACCACAGCCTGACGCTCGTGCACCGCTTCACCGCACACGAGGGGCGTCTCGATCTCGCGACGACGCACGAGCTCGACAAGCTGTGCCCTGACTGGCGCTCCCGCAAGACGTTTGTCTGCGGCCCGCAAGCCATGCTCGACGACGCCGAGAAGCTCTGGCACACCGAAGAGTTGCCGCACGAGCTCACGGTCGAGCGCTTCATGCCGACGCTGTTCGCCGACCCCAACGCGCGTGGCGGGCTCGTCACGTTCGAGAAGTCCGACAAGGAAGCCACTGCGGAGGGCAACACCTCCCTCCTCGAGGTCGGCGAGGACGCCGGCGTCCTGCTTCCCTCCGGGTGCCGCATGGGCATCTGCCGCACGTGCCTCACGCCGCTCGTCAGCGGCACCGTCCGTAACCTTGCTTCGGGCGAACTGTGTTCCGACGAAGGTGAACTCATCCAGACCTGCATCAGCGCAGCCGTTGGGCCTGTGCACCTCGACGCGTAAGTTCAGGAGTTGTCATGACTGCCACGACCACCGAGCCCAAGGCCGGGGCGTTCGACCGCAAGACGGGTCGCGCCGCGGCGAACCCCGAACGTCGTACCGGCGTTCTGCCCACGAGCGGCCACGTCGCCGTCCGCCCGCCGACGGCGGCGCACCTGTCCGACGAGGACGTCGAGCGCCTGGGCGCCGAACTCGACGCCATCCGTGACGAGGTTCTCGCCCAGCGCGGCGCCAAGGACGCGGCCTACGTCAAGAAGATGGTCAAGATCCAGCGCGTCACAGAGCTCGCCGGCCGAGTCGCCATGATCGGTGCGCGCAGCCGTATCGCGTGGAGCGCGGGCGTCGGGCTCATAGCGCTCGGCAAGGTGCTCGACAACATGGAACTCGGGCACAACATCCTGCACGGGCAGTGGGATTGGATGCGCGACCCCGACATCCACTCCACGACGTGGGAGTGGGATTTCGTGGCGCCGGCCAAGGGCTGGCAACACACGCACAACGACCTGCACCACACGTGGACCAACGTCATCGGCAAGGACCGCGACGTGGGCTACAACATCCTGCGTGTCTCCGACGACCAGCCATGGAAGCCGCGCGACGTCTTCAACCCACTCGTCAACGCGCTGCTCGCGCCCACGTTCGAGTGGGGCATCGCGAGCTACGACATCGAATGGGATCAGTACAAGGCCGGGTACAAGACCCGCGAGCAGATGATGTCCGACCTGCGCGACCTGCGCGACAAGGCCGTCGGCATGGTGCTCAAGGACTACATCGCGACGCCGCTCGCGGCAGCAGCGGTCGGCGCCGTCGTCGGCAAGGCGTTCGGACGCCCCGCACGGTTCGCGTCGATCGCCGCACGTGCCCTCGGGGGCACGGCGGCCGCCAACGCGCTGCGCAACGTGTGGGCGCACTCGGTCATCTTCTGCGGGCACTTCCCCGACGGCGTCGACACCTTCGAGGAGGAGATGATCGACGGAGAGACGCGCGGTGACTGGTACGTGCGTCAGATGCTCGGCTCGGCCAACATCGACGGCACCCGCGTCTTCCACACCCTCACCGGCAACCTCAGCCACCAGATCGAGCACCACCTCTTCCCGGACCTGCCGAGCAACCGCTACATCGAGGTGGCCCCGAAGGTGCGCGACATCTGCCGCCGCTACGGGCTTCCCTACAACACCGGACGCTTCGGCCGTCAGCTCGGTTCGACGTGGAAGAACATCTGCGTGCTCGCCGTGCCGACCCGCGAGGAGTGGGCCGCCTACCGGGCTGCCTGAGTTCCCCGATCGGCGCGCCACAGGAATCGCACGATTCCTGTGGCGTACCGCATAATGACCTGTATCACGCCCGCATGCTCCGATCGGAACGATATGGGCCCCGACGAAAGTTGACTCACATGTCGCTCAAGACCCGTGCGCTCGCGGGCCTCGGCACCGCTGCTGTGGCCCTCTCCTTCGCCGCCCCCGCCGTCGCTGCTCCGACGCCGACGCCCACGGTGCCTCCGGCCGTCGCCCAGGCCGCCACGAAGCTTCCCCCGTTCCCGGATGAGAACGCCACGGACGCCGAGATCGAGGCGTGGCTGACGCAGGCCGCCAAGACCATGGGTCTGCCGGCCTTCCCGGGCGCCGACGCCACCGAGGCCGAGGCTTACGCCTTCGTCAACGCTGTCGTGAAGATGTTCGGCCTGCCGGCCCTGCCCGCCATGAACGCCTCCGACGCCGAGTTCGAGGCGTGGGCGAACAAGGTCGCGAAGATGTTCGGTCTGCCGGCTCTGCCCTCCATGGACGCTTCCGAAGCCGAGTGGGAGGCCTGGTTCACCAAGCTCATCGGCATGGAAGGGGAGATGCCGAGCGTGCCCGGCGCCACCCCGTCGCAGCCCGCCGAGACGGCCCCGCCGGCCGCCGGCCCCATTGTCCAGACCGACCGCGTCGTCACGCAGTCGTCCAACGCCACCGCCCTGACCGCCACGGGCTCCGCGGCAGCGCTCATCGCAGGTGCCGGCGTCGTCCTCGTCGCACGCCGCCGTCGCGCGATGCGCTGATCGATCGCTCCAGGCGAGCAAGTGGCGTCCGGCTTCGGCCGGGCGCCACTTTGTGTTTGCCGCGCCAGGGCGGGGTTCTCACGGGGTGTGGTGGCTGT
>NZ_SEHL01000015.1:0-39346 GCF_004151355.1 Dermacoccus sp. 147Ba | reverse complement strand
AGAAGACACGGTCAAGCCGGTCCCGGAGTAGCGTGAAACGGCTCACGCCGACCCACGTCGCATCATGGCCGGCCGCCGCGGAGTAGTCCGTAAGTACGCGCTCGGTCGCCGAGAGGTAAGCCCAGCGGATCGCCCCGAGTACACCAGTGTCGTTCAGCTCCGCAATCAGCTCATCTCGATCGATCATGTAACGAGTCTACACCCATAGGCAGTAAGCTTGGCCCCAGACTGAACCAGAGGCGTGTCTGACGGGCCGCACTAGCACCGCGCTGCCCTGCGAACCCGTGCGTGGCGGCTGGACCCGCCCCGTCGTTATCGCCGTCGACGCTCGCTGGCGAGAGTGTGGGGCAGAGCCTCCTGAGTAGCGTTTCGGCGCAGTTGCCGACGTCGGTCCGCGTGTGGGTTGCGGGGTGTCCTGGCCTACCTGCTCTCTAGCGATGAGAGGAGAGCGTGATGGATGGGCTCAGTGCGCTGGGGTTCAACGAACGGTACGGGCGCGTCGTTCTGGCGTCCCTGGTGGACCCTGGTGAGCCACTGACGGGTTGGGTGGTCTCGCAGGTCGGCGCGGCAGAGGCCGTGCGAGCGTTGACCGGTGATGGTCCGGCGCCGGCGCTGAACAGAGTCGAGGCGGACCTGTGGCGGGCGAAACGGAACCCGAACGTCGATGCCCGCACCGTGCAGGCCACGATGGTCGCCGCCGAGCGGCACGGGTACACCACGCTGATCCCCGGCGATCCGAACTATCCGACCTCGCTGGAAGACTTGGGCGAACGGGCACCGCTGGTGCTGTGGGCCAAGGGCGCGGAGTCGCTGCTGGGAACCCACGTCGGTGAACGGGCCACGATCACCGGGGCACGAGCCTCGACCGCCTACGGCGAACAGGTCGCCAGCGAAGTGGCCGCCGAGCTGGCACGTAACGAGATGGTCGTGGTCTCCGGTGGGGCGTACGGGATCGACGCTGCGGCGCACCGTGCGGCTCTCGCGGAGGGCGGTCACACGATCGCTGTGATGGCCGGCGGCGCCGACCGGCTCTATCCTCGCGGCAACGCCGACATGCTCGACCGCATCGGTGACGTGGGCCTGCGCATCAGCGAAGCGCCCCTGGGAGCACCGCCCTCGCGGACCCGGTTCCTGGCGCGGGCACGGATCGAAGCGGCGCTCTCGGGTTCCACAACGATCGTGGAGGCCGGCGCCCGCTCGGGCTCGCTGGTGACGGCCGAGCAGGCACGCCGCCTGGGCCGCCCTGTCGGCGCGGTGCCCGGCCCGGTGACCTCGGCGGCGAGCACGGGCACGAATCTGCTGCTGCGTGATGGCACAGCACGGGCGGTGACGAACGCACGCGATGTCACCACCCTACTGGACCGTGCCCCTACACAGAACAGGGAGTCAGCCGGCCTTGCCGGCCCTGATTCGTTTCGACATGCTCGCGGAAGCATCGAACGCGGCCATCACGGCCATGAGCTGTAGCTGGCTGGCCGACGCCACCGGTTGATCGCACAGATACAGCGTGATTCCCGCCGCCTCGAACTCGTCCACGAGCGCCCGGACGGCAGGGTAATGGCGACCCAGCCGGGCGAGGTTGATAGTGACGAGCACGTCGAACTCACCAGCTCGGGCACGGTCGAGCACCCGTTCCATCTCCGTCCGATCCCTTCCGACGTCGTAGACGATGTCGAGGACGGTGTATCCCTTCTCTCCGGCATGCCGGAGACATAGGGCCTGCTGGTACTCGCGGTGCTTGCGGTTCACGCTGGCGTTGGAGGTGTAGATGAGCGCTCGCATCAGGCCACCCCCGCCAGGTCCGCATCGGAGGTCTGAGCATGCTCGGGTGCTGGGGCGTGCTGCCTGCGGTTGCCGCGTTCGGCCAGGCGGGCACGCAGCAGCCAGGCGATGCCCAGCGGGCCGAGCCAGAGCATCTTGAACCCGTTCCAGATCGCCAGCAGCACGAGCAGATGCAGCCAGCCGGGGCCGCCGGTGTCGATGAGGTGGACGAACCAGACAGCGAGCAGGAAGTACGGGCCGGCCAGCAGCATTGCTGCCGGTCCCCACTTGTGGCCGCGCCGGGTACGGATGGCGTCGGCGAGGATGTTGGTGGGCATGTAGCAACGCAGGAAAAACCGGATGCGGATGCTGGCTGCGGCTATCAGCCGGAACATGATGGGCTCCTCTCAATCGCACGTTCGATGAACGAGACGGTGCGTTGAGAAAGGGCCCGGTGAGGGCCGACCGCGAACGGCCGAGTGAGCGAAATGAAACCCGCCTCTGCTGCCAGGATACGCCCGAACGGCGTGGACCGGAAGACGCCCGTGACCTCTACTCGCTGGCCTATAGGCCGAGGTCGCGGCCTTGCCGCTGGGCGACAGCGCGGTCCTGCTCGGGGCGGCCGGGCTTGGCTGTGAGGCGGCGCAGCGCGGTCTCGGCGCGGGCTCGATCGACCTTCTGCGCGTCGTTCTGCGCCGGTGGCCCAAGCGGGCTGGTGTCGGTGATCTGGTAGCGATCGCGGTAGGCGGCGACCACGCGGGCACTGGATCGCCACCGTCTCGCCGCCTTCTCCTCATCCGGTGTGGGGCCGAGTTTCCGGGTCCAGGGCTGCTTGTCGGTCAGGGCGGTGTCGAGGACGGCTGATGCTCGCTGCTCGATGAGCCGGTGGCGTTCATCGAGAGCCTGGCGCATCTGATCGGTCATCGGGCCATCGGCGCGGGCGATGAGACCAGCGATCAGCCGTGGGGCCACGCGAGCGCGGGCCGAGCCGGCCGTCTGGGCGGTGGCGCGGGCGAGCCGGTAGTGCAGCACCTTGGCGATGTCCTCGGCATCGTCGAACCCGCGAGCAGCCACCAGACGCGGAAACAGCCGGTCGATGTCGTGGTGGTTGGCCTCGGCCCGCCGGAGCTCGGCGGTCAGCGCACCGAAGGCATCGGAGACCAGCACCGAGTCGGCCTGTTCGTCATCGAGGCCGCTGTCACGGATGAGGGCGGCCCAGCGGTCCTTCTGCGCGGCGGCAGCGACGGTTTCGTATTCGGCTGCCAGTTGCGCGATCGAGCCCCAATGGTCCTGCTCGGCGGTGATCGTCTCGTGGGCGGACAGCTCGGCGCCGGAGTGCTGCACGACCCCGTAGAGCACGCTGCGCGAGCTCGCGTCGGGGTTGTCCGAGGGGTGGGGTTCGGTGTGGTCGTCGTCGGCGCGGTCGAGGATCACATAGGCCTGGTTGGACTGAGCGCCGCGGGTCATCGCGACGTAGAAGTTCTCCCGCGTGGTAGCAGGCTCGACCAGCACATGGGCGGTATCGACGGTCAGGCCCTGGGCGCGGTGGGCGGTGACGGCGTAGCCGAGGTCGACGTGCTCGGCGACATAGGAGGCTGGGAGCACGATGCTGCCGCCGGCCCGTTTACCGGGCTGGCGGATGGTGACCGATCCGTCCTCGCGCACGTCGGTGACCTTCCACCTGGCTCCGTTGCGGACCCAGTCCTTGCCGTTGCGTAGCCGGCGGTCGTTACGGCGGGTGATGATCAGGTCACCGACCCCGGCGCTGGTGCCATCGGTGAGGGTGACCTCGCGGCTGGGACTGATGGTGCCGTCCAGGATCAGGTCGGCGCGGGCACGAGCGTTGAGACTGATGACATCCTCGCGGGTCTCGGCGATCAGCAGCGAGGAGAGGCCTTGGTCGCGGTCGGCCCGCCAGGCCGCATACGCCGCGTCGATCATCGGCTCGGAGTCGCCGCCGGTGACCCGGCCGTGGTCGAGATAGGTGTCGATGACGTCGGTGCGTCCGTGGCGCAGGTCCAGTGAGGCGGTCTTCTCCCACTCGTGAGTGAAACGGTGGATGTCGACGAGCTCAGGAGCGTCGTCGCGCTCATGCACGAGCAGTCCGTAGGCGCCGCCGGCATCCACGGATTGGAGTTGGGCGTAGTCGCCGACCAGCAGCACTTTCGCCCCGGCCCGTTCGGCGACGTGGGTGAGCCGGTCCAGTGAGAGGGTGCCGGCCAGGGATGCCTCGTCGATGATCACCAGCTGCCCGGCATCGAAGGTCGTGCCGTGCATCAGGTGGTTCTGCCACCACTTCGCGGTGTTCTCGGTTGCGATGCCGAGGTCATCGGCCAGGGCCTGCGCGGCGACCGCCGAGGGCGCCAGCCCGATCACCGACCCGGTGCCGTGCTCGGCCTCCCACGCTCGGCGCAGCGCCGACATGGCGGTGGTCTTGCCCGCACCGGCCGGGCCGACCAGCAGATCGAGCATCCGCCCGGACACGGCGATCTGTTCGAGCGCGGCCGCTTGATCCGGCCCGAGCCGTCGACCGTAGGCGTCGGGCTTGGCGATGGTCTTCTCCACCGTCGCCAGTGGCACAGTGGGCGCTGACCGATCGCGGGTGCGGGCAAGGAGCCGGTCTTCGGCTTCGAGGAGCTGGGTCGAGGAGTAGACGGTGGAGTGTCGGGGACGAAACACCGAGGACCCGTCGTCACGTTGGAAGGCGACCGGGCTGGTCGCCAGCTCCGGCGGAGTCAGGCGCAGCGATCCCTGCTCGGCGGCATCGGCGATCATCGCGACGATCGCCTCGCGGTCCTCGGGCGAGGCGAACCGCCAGCCCATGGTCTGCCTGCTCGCCTCGGCGTGTAGGTTCCACCGGCGCCACGTCGCCCGCTTCTCACTCACCGTGGCCACCACCTCGCCTGCGAGCTCGGCCACCGTGTCCAGCGGGATGTCATCGGCCCGTAGCAGCATCGCCGCCGGGTTGTCGGTGACCGTGCGGGACCACTCGGTCGCGTCTGTGCCCAGCAGGCCGGTGGCGCGGGTGCGCCAGTCAGCGGTGAGGTCCGCCAGCGAGCGGACCTCTTTCTCGGGCCGGGTCGCCAGCGTGGCCTGTGCTCTGAGCTTGACGATCGTCCTGGCCGAGGGGCGGCGGCCGTGCTCGCTGACGAACGCCTCGATGAGCCGGTCGGTCTCGGCGTCGATGTCGCGTGAGCGGGTCGAGAACGCCTCGATCAACGACTCCGGCACACCGGCAATCTCCCATGCCGGGTTCCGGTCACGTCCCCGGTCGCGGGCCTCCCACTCGATCCCGAAACTGCGGGTGAGCCGGTCGGCCAGGATCGCGTTGTAGTGCTCGGATAGCGCGACCACAGCCGCGTGCATCGGCCGGCCATCGAGCGAGCGCCATCGGTCATCGAGCACCGTCTGGACCTTGTTCGACACGACCACATGCGTATGGAGCTGCGGGTCGCCGCCGCGGCTGTCGTAGTGATCGAACCCTGTGGCCAGCAGTCCCTTGACGTCGACCTGGGCGACCGCTCCGTCTCCGGCGGTCGTGCCGGTGCGGGTCGCGGCGACCTCGCGCTCCATCAGATCGAGCACATCGCCGATCGCCTCGTGGTGGGCTTGGGCGATGAGCGCCTGCGTACCGGCATCAGAGATACCCCACAGAACCGAGACAGACTTCGGCACCGAGAACGTGTAGTCGAACCCAGCCACCGGCCGGCGGACACGGCGGCTGCCTTCCTCGGTCTCGATCTCGGCGATCGCTGCATCCCGCGTCCCGAAATCCCACTCCTCTGGCAACGCATCGACTCGCGCCCTCACCCGCTCAGCCAGCGGCCGATAGGCCGGGAACGCCCGCCCCAACGGGTCTCCCGTCAGCGGGTCACGGCCCATCCCGATCAGCAGCTGCAACTGCGCCTCGGAGACCTGATCACCCGTCGCGAGCTGCCCGTCACCCAGGCCAGCGAGCCCGGACCCCAGCCATTGACCCGGCGGAGTTCCCTCCTCCGTGTAATACCTCGTCAACGGGGTCGACAGGCTCCGGTCACCATCGGCAGCCGCGATCGTGCGCAGCAGGTACCTATACCCGTCGCCCGCACTCATCACCCGCATCGAGACCGTCACGCCGACCAGGTGAACCAGGCACTCCGCACGACCTCGCCGCCGACTGTCGGTGGCGAGGTCGCCACCCCAACATGCGAGATGGCCATCGACACGGCTGTCTCGTGAGCGGTGAAGTGACGTGCATGTTGGTGGACGTGTTGCAGGTGACAGGGCTCCTTCGCGCTCTGGTGGTCGAGACGCCGATCGCGGGCGACGACGGTGCAACACGGTTCCCGCTGGGAGGTTTCGGCATCGAGTGGTCGGGAAGCAACCTGATTGCATTCCGCGCCCGCCATCGAGGCCGTAGTCCGCAACCCCATCGACGCGCAACTGGCCTCGCGGCTCGACGCCGGTGAGACCGTCCTGGTTGCAGGGCTCCTGCGACTGCTCAAAGCCAACGACACCGCATCGCGTCTCGACAGCGGTCTGGTCCTCGCACACGTCGAAATGGATGTACGGATCATCGGGGCGCCACTGCGATGAAGAAGGTCGACGATCACGAGCGGTGGTCACCTCGCGGTCCCGGCGACGAGGTGCTACTGGATGCCGAGTACCACGTCGATGACGACATCGGCCGACCAGCGGTACTGCGTCTGATCCCGCCATGGCCAGGCAGGGAGCAGGCTCATCTGTACGTTGAGGCCGAGACGGCTACCGGGGAAGTCTCCTTACTCATCGCCTGCTCCCCTGTCAGAGCTCGCGCTGTGGTGTGCCAGCACTACAGCAGCCAGGTTCATCGCCACCGGCGGCACCGACGACTTCACCGCCACCCTCGACGACCTCTGAACCGAAGTAGCGATAGCACTTTCGGAAGGTCAGCTTTGCATGCGGCTGGGCGTTCCCCCGCGATCTGCAAGAGGTGTGATCGCTCGGAACGGGAGCTTGGAACGATG
Organism: Dermacoccus sp. 147Ba; assembly: GCF_004151355.1. Classification (NCBI taxonomy): domain Bacteria; kingdom Bacillati; phylum Actinomycetota; class Actinomycetes; order Micrococcales; family Dermacoccaceae; genus Dermacoccus; species Dermacoccus sp. 147Ba. The sequence goes on along the minus strand of NZ_SEHL01000015.1, from coordinate 32,600 downwards.
AGCGACGACAGGCTCAAGTGGTGCCTCTCGACGGTCGGCAGACAGTTCAGGTGAACAGACGATGAGGGTGCTGATAGCTGGCCTTCTGATGGGTGAGGGCGAGCGAGCACCTGGCAGGTGACCTGCCTGACGAAGGACCCAGAACGGGGTTCGGAATCGGGCTCACCGACCCGCCGGAGCGCTCATGCACGACACACCTTCCAGCGATGATCGCCCGCCACGGATCGGGTCGCTGTTCAGCGGATATGGCGGCCTCGACCTCGCCGTCGAACACGCTACCGGCGGCCAAACGATCTGGTTCTCCGAGGTAGACACTCCTGTCGCTCGCGTCTTCACTCATCACTGGCCGGAAGCTCCCAATCTCGGTGACATTGCGGCCGTGGACTGGACCGCCGTTCCTGCAGTCGACGTGCTGATCGGAGGGTTCCCCTGTCAGGACGTCTCGACCGTCGGCAAGGGCGCGGGCCTCGCGCCCGGTACCCGCTCTGGTCTCTGGTCGTACATGGTCTCGGCCATCGAGGCGCTGCAACCCCGGCTCGTAGTAATCGAGAACGTGCGTGGCCTGCTCTCCGCAACCGCAACCAGACCCCAGAGACAAGGAGCAACCCGTGCCCGCAATCACGATGATGCAACCTCCGCACACGCAACCCCTCGCGACGTGGAACCCCGACCTCGGGTGCTGGGAGACGAGCCAGCTCGACCTCTTCGGGCACTCGGAGCCGTACTCGGCGATCTGGCCGACCTCCGGTATGACGCGCAATGGATCGGCCTACCCGAATCCCTGGCCGGCGCACCACACCACAGGTTCCGAGTCTTCATCACCGCACACCCCCAGAACCTTGTTTCGCACTCCGCTGGCTTCGGACTACTCCCGAGGCGGGGAAACGCTGGATCAAGTACGAGCCCGGCGGGGAACGATCGCCCTGTCTCACCAGGTCATCGACTTCGCCCTGCACGGACCGGATGGCTCACCGACCAACAGGAACGACTCGGAGACACTGTTCAACCTGATCGAGACCGTGTTCGCCGATGGGGACGTTACGCCGAGGCCATCGCACGATGGGAGCACATCACCGGACACGCCGCCCCTGCCCCCGCAGTTCTGAACGAGGACAGAGGGCCACGTCCGTCGCCGAAGTTCGTGGAATGGCTTATGGGTCTGCCAGCCGGATGGATCACCGATCCGATGGGTGAACTGACTGCAAATCAGCAGAAGACCGCCTTGGGTAACGGGGTCCTGCCACTTCAAGCGCTCGTTGCACTGCGCAGTCTTGCATTACGTATGCAACCACGCTGAGTCGGGCGACCATCAACTGCCGCGCAACGGTCGGCGGAGTTCGGGAACAGTTCGACGGCCGAGCCTCAGATAATGCCTTCGAGGCGTTGCTCGATCTGCGGCTTCGGCATCGCCCCGATGATCTCGCGCACGATCTCACCCTTGTCGAAGACCTTCATCGCAGGGATCGAACTGATGTTGTAGCGCGAGGCGATGTCGGGATTCTCGTCGACATTGAGCTTGGCGATGAGGAGCTTTCCATCCTGCTCGGCCGAAATCTGGTCCAGGACCGGCGCGATCGCACGGCACGGGCCGCACCAGGCCGCCCAGAAGTCCACGAGAACGGGAACCTCGCTCTGGAGCACAACCTCATCGAAGGTCTGGGTGTCGACGGTGATGACTTCGCTCATGGGACTGCTTTCCTTCCTGTTACACGTCGCGTGCGATAGACCGCACGCACACCACAACGCCCTACCCTGTGGGGGTATTCCCGTGGTGCTGGTTTCAGACCAGTCGCATCGTGGTCAGGCAGGTTTGCGCATCGTCGCCGACGGTCGAAAGTTCGGAGGTGGCGGTCTGGCCGTCGTGGGTGATCGAGATCGATGTCTCGATGCCTCGGGGCAGCCAGATCCCGACGAAGCCGTTGTCGAGGGTTCTCAACTCCTCGTCAACGATCGTCTCGCCGGTCGTCGCATCCGTCACCGTTACGGCCACGTCTGCGTTGCGCAGCTCACCCAGGCATCCGGTCGGGCTGTGGTAGTAGCAATCATGGGTCTGCGACCGATACGGGGCGACGGATACGTAGATCTCGTCACTGGGCAACCGCACCTCTGCCGTGCGTTCGTGCTGATCGGTGAGCGTGACCGTCTCCGCAGTGATCGACGTGGTCAAGGTCTCCGTGCGATCGTCCAGCGGGATCGCATCGAGCGTTTCGATCAGCTCCCGCACGTCGAGGCCGTCGAGGCCATTCTCGGCAAGGATCTCGGCTCCGCTGGCCGAGGTGACTGAGGGTGAGTCGTTGGCGGCCGTGCATCCGGTGAGCAGGAAAGCGCCGACCACGACGGTGATTGCAGCGGTTTTCTTCCCGCCGTACTTCGGGAATGACCTGAGGTTCTTCATGGGATTCCTTGTCGTGTCTGCCCGCGGTGCCAATTGGCCATAGTACCCCATAGGGGTAGTGCCTACCTGCGTGATGCGGAAGCGCCCCCGCCCGGTACGAGCCCGGGAGGGGGCGCTGCGTTCAGTCGTGCTTGCTGACTTCCGGTTCATGTTCGGCAATGTGCTCGGTCTCGATCTGGAAGGTCGAGTGATGGACGGAGACCTCGAAGTGTCCTGCGACGCAGTCTTTGATCTCTTGGAGCGTCTGGGCGGCATGACCGTCGGTGAAGCACTCGTCGTCGACGACGACGTGGGCGGTCAGGGTCGGTAGGCCGGTCGCCACAGTGGAGGCGTGCAGATCGTGGACATCCTGGACGTGGTTGAGTTCGAGGATGTGTGAGCGGACTTTGTCGAGGTCGAGGCCCTTAGGAGTGAACTCCATGAGGACGCTGGTGGTCTCGCGCATCAGCTTGAACGCGCGAGGCACGATCAGTGTGGCGATGAGCAGTCCGGCGATGGCATCGGCCTGCATGAACCCGGTCGTGGCGATGACGATCGCCGCGATGATCACTCCGAGCGAGCCGAGAGCGTCGTTGAGGACTTCGAGGAACGCGGCGCGCATGTTGAAGTTCGAACCGCGGCTGGAGGCGAGGATGGTGATGGCGATGATGTTCGCGACCAGGCCGATGATGCCGAAGATCAGCAGTTCGCTTGCGGGCACCTCCGGCGGCTCGAACAGTCGCCGGATGCCTTCGATGGCGGCGTACGTGCCCACCACCAGCAGCAGTGCCGACTGTCCGAGGGCTGCGATCACCTCGATACGCCGGAACCCCCAGGTGCGCTTGGAGTTGGCGGGCTTGAGCATCAGCGTCGCGGCGATCAGTGCGACCAGCAGGCCGGAGGCATCGGTGATGGCGTGGGCGGTGTCGGTCAGCAGCGCGAGGCTGCCGGTGATGACCGAGCCGATGGCCTGGGCGACGACGATCGTCGCGGTGATCGAGAATGCGATCCAGAGTTTCTTGCGGAAATCTCCGGGGTGCCCGGTCTCGCTAGCGGCGGGGCCGTGATTGTGTCCTGCGCCCATGTCTACTTCTTCTCCGTATCTGTCGCGTGGTGGATATGTGGGAGTCGCAGGTGCGTGCAGAGCAGGGCCTGCGTGCCGGTGGCATCGAGGAGGGATTCGGCAGCGGCGATGAGGGTACGCAGGAGCTCGGGCTGTGTCAGCGAGTACCAGGTGGAGCGCCCTTCCGGGCGCATCGTCGCCAGGCCGCACTCGACCAGGAAGCCGACATGTTTGCTCACCGTGGACTGGGCCAGGCCCATGTGCTCGACCAGATCGCGGACCCGGTGCTCACCCGAGGCGAGGTGCTGCACGATCGCCAACCTCGTCGGTTCCGCAAATGCCTGGAACAGGTGGGCGTACGCTGCCGTCGCCACCTCGTCGAGGGTTGCCCCCTCCTGTTGAATCATCGTCATAGGACGATCATATCGCTCTAGGGCGATATTGTCGAGTGTGATCTGTCGCTCGACGCGGAATGAAGCTCAGAGGTCCCGGCGCGCCCGAGGGTGGACTACCGGCCTCCTGCGACGCGTGTCCTATTGGACTCAGCGGAAAGTGGAGGTGCCTACGGGACTCGAACCCGTGTAAACGGTTTTGCAGACCGCTGCCTATCCTCTCGGCCAAGGCACCAAGTCGCCGGCGAGATCAGTCGCCCGGCGTGAGGCCGGCAACCAGGTTGAAGGCGCCGGTGAGAATGTTCAGCGACACGACCCCGACGACATCAGAGATCTCACGGTCGCAGTACCCGTATCCCCGAAGCTCGTCGATCTGCTCGTCGGTGATCGACGCAGGCTCACGGTAGACCTGGAGGCCGAGCGCGATCATCGCCGCGACCGGGCCGGTCATCGCCGTACCCTGCTGGGCGAGTGCGATCTCGTCATCGCTGACCCCGAGCGATCGTGCCGCGCTGATGTGCGAGGCCAGGCACATTCCGCATCCCTGCTGCGACTGCACGGCGATCGAAACGAGCTCGCTGACCTTGCGGTCGAGCTTGGCGCGACGCATGGCTTTGCTCAGCTGGAGATAACCGCCGAGCACCGCCGGGGAGTGCGCCATCGTCGAGACCATGTCTCCGACCTCGCCGTGCCGCTCGACGAGATCGCCGAGCAAGTCTCGTGAGGCCCCCACTGCGGTCTCAGGGGTCAATCGGGAAAAACGGGGCATGATGCCTCCTTCGTCAGTTCGGTCGCGAGTTCGAGGTGGGAGAACCCGCACGAATGCGTTCCTGCTGCTGATGCTCGGCATGGAAGATCGCAGCCTCAGCCAGCGCCCCGGCATGCACACCGGTCAATAGGTAGAAGTCGCCGGACTCGCGTCGCTGCCGACTCACAATCCCGGCCGACTCCAGACGGTCAAGCTCGTGGGAGGTCTGGTCGATGGGAAGGTCGACCATGTCCGCCAGGTGATTGGCAGAGGCCTCGATGTCGCGAATGGCGAGGATCATCTTCACTCGCACCGGATTCGCCAGCAACGCGAAGACTTCGACCGCCGCATCCAGGTGCGGTGTGTCATACGTGGCGTGCGCGTGTTCAGCCTCTCTCATAGTCACCAATCTTACCCATTACCCCTATGGGGTATCAAGTATCATCCGATTGGTGTGAAGGACTCGGAGACGCGTGGCCGGGTGCGGCGGATTGAGGTGAGGCCAGAGACGACGGGCCCGCGCAGGAGCACGTGTCCAGTCGGGAGGGTCAACCGCGTCCAACGGCCGGCGGTGGAGATCGCGGCCTCTCCTCCGGCGCTGAGGAACCCGAACACGTAGGCGGCGAACGCGACGCCTTGCGGCAGCGACGAGAGGGCTGTGTCCGGGGTGCCCCAGACCATGCCCCGGATCTTGCGGACGACATCGTCGCCGGGTTTGTCGGGAAGTGCTTGGGCGACGGCCTCGATGCCGGCACGGGCGCTACGCATCAGCGTCAGACTGGACACAACCGCAATGTGTCTCCACCCGTGTTGCGGGGGTTCGACGCTGGTCCAGGTGGGTGCCAGCGAGGTCTCCGGCAGTTCGAGGGCCAGGGGGTCGACGGTCGCGGTCAGGGTTTCGACGGTGACGTCGCACTGCAGCTCGGCGTCGGAGCGGAGCGTGCGAAGGACGAGGATCGTAGGGGTGCGGTCGAGCGGACCACGGGGCGTTAGCGCAGCCGCACTCATGCACAGCAGCCCGGCCGCGGCCTGCAAGCGCACGCCGTGGGCGCCGGCCCACGCGGCCCGTTGAGCGAAGGTGAGCGCATCGCGGGCGGACGGCGCGTCGGCGAGGATCAGGCGCGCTGGCATCGTGAGGGTTTGTGCCCGCCGTGTCCTGGAACGCGGCCGTCGGGGTCCGAGATCAGGAGCGCACGAGCCGGTTGATGGCGTCCGTGGCTTCCTGGATCTTCTCGACGGCCGCCTCGTCGCTGAGCTTCGCTGCATCGAGCACGCAGTGCTTGAGATGATCGTCGAGTAGACCGGTCGCGACCCCCTGGAGGGCGCGGGTCAGGGCGGATACCTGGGTGAGGATGTCGATGCAGTATTTCTCCTCATCGATCATCTTCGCGATCCCGCGGGCCTGACCCTCGATGCGCTTCATGCGGCCGAGGTAGCGCTCCTTGTCGCTGATGTATCCGTGCTGATGAGGATCAGTGTCGACAGACATGGGCATGTCCTTACTTCTGGCGTTCCAGGACGGAACGCGTGCTGGCTTCGGGTGTGAGGTCGATGCGCCGCAGGAGTTGGGCGTTGAGCGCAACCACCACGGTGGAGGCCGACATCAGGATCGCGCCGATCGACATTGGCAGGACGAATCCCACCGGTGCCAGGATACCGGCCGCAAGCGGCACGGAGATGAGGTTGTAGCCGGCTGCCCACCACAGGTTCTGCTTCATCTTGCCGTATGCGCGTCGTGAGAGCTGGATGATCGAGAGCACCGACCGGGGGTCGGAGCTGGCGAGGATGACCCCGGCCGAGGCGATGGCGACGTCGGTGCCGGCGCCGATCGCGATGCCGACGTCGGCCTGGGCCAGTGCCGGGGCGTCGTTGACGCCGTCGCCGACCATGGCGACCTTCTTGCCCTCGTGCTGCAATTGGGCGACCTTGGCGGACTTGTCCTCGGGGCGGACGCCGGCGAAGACGCGGTCGATGCCGAGCTCCTTGCCGACCTCGTTCGCCACTGCCTCGGCGTCGCCGGTGATCATGACGACCTCGACGCTCAGGGCGTGGAGGGCGTCGACGGCGTCGCGGGATTCGGGGCGGACCTCGTCGGCGAGCTTGAGGCCGCCGACCACCTGGCCGTCGCGGAGGACGTGCAGGATGATCGCGCCCTCAGAGCGCCATTCCTCGGCTGTGCCGACCTCGTCCTGGCCGGTCTCCTCAAGCAGCCGGGGGCCGCCGACGCGGACCTCCTGGCCGGCGACGGTCGCGGTGACTCCGACGGCGGGCGAGGATGAGAAGCCGCTGGCCTGCTGAAGGGCGAGTCCCTTGTCCTTGGTGGCGGTGACGATGGCCTTGGCGAGCGGGTGCTCGCTGTCGGCCTCGGCCGAGGCCGCGAGGGCGAGGACCTGGTCGGCGTCGAGGTCGCCGGTCGGTTCGACGCCGGTGACGGTGGGCTCGCCCTTGGTCAGTGTGCCGGTCTTGTCGAAGAGCACTGCGTCGACCTGCCGCATGGACTCCAGGGCGAGGCGGTCCTTGACCAGCACGCCGCCGCGGGCGGCGCGCTCGGTGGCGATGGAGACCACGAGCGGGATCGCCAGGCCGAGGGCGTGGGGGCAGGCGATGACGAGCACGGTGATTGTACGGACCACGGCCTCGTCGGGCATGCCGATGAGCGTCCAGACGACTGCGGTGACCAGCGCCGCGCCGAGGGCGAACCAGAACAGCCAGGCCGCGGCCTTGTCGGCGATCCGCTGGGCGCGGGAGGAGGAGTTCTGGGCCTCGGTGACGAGCCGGTTGATGCCGGCCAGGGCGGTGTCGTCGCCGGTGGCGGTGATTTTCACCCGCAGGCCGGAGTCCGTGGCGACGGTGCCGGCAGTGACTGTCTCGCCCTCGCCCCGAGAGACCGGGCGGGACTCGCCGGTGATCATGGACTCGTCCATGTCGGCGCGGCCGTCGACGATGGTGCCGTCGGCCGGGACGCTGCCGCCGGGACGCACGATCACGACGTCGCCCACGTCGAGGTCGGCTGGGGCCACCTTAACGACGTTCTCGCCCTCAACGCGCTCGGCCTCGTCGGGCAGCAGTTCCGCCAACGAGTCGAGCGCCGAGGTGGTCTGGGCCAGGGAGCGCATCTCGATCCAGTGGCCCAGCAGCATGATCACGATCAGCAGCGCCAGCTCCCACCAGAACTCCAGCTCGTGATGGACGAGCCCGAGGGTCGCGGCCCAGGAGGCGAAGAAGGCCACCGTGATCGCCAGAGCGATGAGCAGCATCATCCCGGGCTTGCGGGACTTCAACTCGCTGACTGCGCCGGTGAGGAAGGGCCTGCCGCCCCAGACGTACATGACGGTGCCCAGTACCGCGGCGACCCAGCCCGCCCAGCCGGGGACCTCGTAGCCCAGCAGCATGGCGAACATCGGCGAGAGGGTGACCGCGGGGATGGCGATGACGAGGTTGATCCAAAACAGCCGGCGGAACTGGCCAACGTGATCACCGTGACCGCCATGGCCGCTGTGATCTCCGTGGCCACCGTGCTGGGCGTGCTCACCGTGGCCGCCGTGCTCGTCGAGGCCCGTGTGGTCTGAGTGCTGCCCGTGGTCCATGGCGTGGCCCTGGTGCCCGGTGTGCTGACCCTCGCGCGTGCCGTGCGCCTCCGCCGAGGCGTGCGCGGACACAGACCCGTGGTGATGCTCGCCGTGAGCGGGTGCATCGGTTCCGTGACCGTGGTGCTGGTGTGAGTTCGGGTCCGTCATCGTTCCCCTCCTCCGTCATCGAGCCATGCCGATTGCCGCTCACCCGGTCGCCGGGCAAGCGAACGTCGGCTCAGGACGCTGGTTGGATCTCGCTCTCGACGACCCACTTGTGGTTCGTCATCTTCATGCCGTCCGTCTCGTAGTCGACCATGTAGACCGTCTCATCGGTGGACGAAGCGATGGTGGCCGTCGCACCCTCCATGCCCTCCATGTGCTCGGCGAGCAGCGTCACCTCTGTGCCATCGGCCAGGCGCTCGTCGCCGGCATCCTCGATTTCTTCCTGCACGACCCACTTGTGGTCCGTGACGGGGGCGCCGCCACCTGCGGGCGTGTAGTTCACGGAGTACGTGTACGTGTCGAATGCGCCGGAGATCGTCGCCGTCGCACCGTCCATGCCTTCCATGTGGTCGGCCGTGAGCTGTACCTCTGTGCCGACCGGGTAGGCGGGGTCGCTGGCTTCGGCGATACCCTCGGGTGCCGGTCCGCCGTCCATCGGGTGCTCCATCGAGTGATCCATCTCCTCATCACCGCTTTCTGCGTTGTCGCCGCCGTGGCCCTGATGCTCCTCAGTAGCCGAAGGGTCGGCCTGCTGGTCTTCGTCTGCTCCGCTGCCGCAACCGGCGAGCACGAGTGTCACTCCGAGCGCTCCTGCTGCCAGCCCTGCTCGCAGTCTCCTCTGCATGTCAGCTCCTTTCATCAACATGCCTACCTTATACCCCCAGGGGGTACTAGTCAAGGATCGCGCGTTGTACCGGTGTGGATAGATCGAATTGTCCTTCTCAGAGGGACTGCTCATGTTGGATGGGCAATGCGGCGATGAGGGGATGGTCGAAGCCCGCCGGTCCGATCTTCGCGGCTCCACCGGGAGAACCCAATTCGTCGAAGAACTCGACGTTGGCCTTGTAGTAATCAGACCATTCGTCGGGCAGGTCGTCTTCGTAGTAGATGGCCTCGACGGGACAGACCGGTTCGCAGGCTCCGCAGTCAACGCATTCGTCGGGATGGATGTAGAGCGAGCGTTCGCCCTCGTAGATGCAGTCGACAGGACATTCGTCGATGCAGGCGCGGTCCTTGACGTCCACGCAGGGAAGCGCGATCACATAGGTCATGGCTGCTCTTCTCGGTCGGGTGCGGATCGGCGGTGAGAGTCAGTGGGAGGCTCGGGGAGGTCGTCAGTCTCTGCCGGGCCTGCGACCGCCTGCGGGATGCGCAGGCGCAGGACGGTGGCTGCAAGGCTGAGGGCGATGATGATCGCACCGAGGATTGTCATGGTTCCTGACAGGGTGAGCACCGGCACGAGCAACCCGGCGACAATGGTGGGCACACCGAATGCGAGGTAGGCGACCGTGTAGATCACAGCCATCACGGCGGCGCGTTCCGACGATGCCGTGTGGGGCATGAGTGTGCGCAGCACCCCGAGGAACGCTGTGCCGAACCCGGAACCGACGATCGCGACCGACGCGACGTAGGCCGGGTAGGAACCGAGTGCGAGGGCGCCGATGCTCACTGCGGTGCCGAATGCCAGGGCGCTGGTCGCATACAGGCTGATGGTGCGGGCGGAACGCCGCTGCAGGACGGACGAGGCGGTGACTCCGGAGATCGCCAGTGCGAAGATGACGATGCCCGCGTGGGTGTGCGTGGAGCCCCCGAGCTCACTGCCGACGAGGCCGGCTCCGAGCGCGAGGAAGAGTCCGTTGGTCGCCCACCCAGCGATGATCGCGGGCACACCGGCGGTGAACATGCGGCGCAGGTGCGGTGGCACGGTGAACCGCGGGCGGAGGTCGCCACGTCGTAACCGGGTCTTGGGGACCAATTCCGGTGTGATCCACACCGTCGCTGCCACGATGAGGAAGGCGAGCACGAGCAGGCCGAAGACCGCAGCTGTCGGTTCGGGGGTGAGATCGAGGAGAAGCGCAGCACCGAGTGCCCCGGTCCCGAGACCGATCATCGGCCCGATCGTGTTCCACAGGGCTGCGATGTTCGGATGCGACGGCGGCTCGAAGTCGATCATCATCGCCGACAGGGCCGGGATGAGCAGACCCGCTGCGAGCCCTTGCAGAGCGCGTGCGACCAGGAGTGTCGCGAGGCCGCCGGCGAACCAGAACATGGCCAGGCTCAGTGCCAGCGCCAGGGAACCGGCGGTTACGACCGGACGTCTGCCGATGTAATCGGAGAGCGGTCCGAGGTAGAGCAGCGCGGCCAGGAGGGTGAAGGTGTAGACCGCGAATACGAATGTGGTGGCGACGGGAACGAGCTCGAGCCGTTCGGCGATCTGGGGGTAGAACAACGACGGCGCGCTGGCAGCCGCCATCATGAGAATGGTCGCTGCCAGCGAGAGCAGGAAGCCCCGCCGTGGGATCTGCCTGGTACAGTCTCCCGCCATCGCCTAGGCCTGCACGCCGTGGAGCTGCTGTCCCCACTGGTAGACGGTGCCGACCGCGTCGATGCCGGTGACGCCGACGACCATACCGTCGGTCTCGTGGCGGACGATGAACTCCTCGCCGGCTTCCAGGTAGGTGTTTGTGCCGGCCGTGTACCCGACTCCGGAGATCATCTGACCGTAGACCATCGCCATGTAGGGGCTGCGTGGCAGGTAGGTGCTCGGATCGTCGCTGATGCCGAGGTCGTGCAATGCGGCCTGTGCGGCGTGCGCACCCTGCGCGGCGGCGTCTTCCCAATGGTCGATGCGCCAGGCGCCCAGTGCTTCGTCGTGATGCGTGGCCACACCTCCAGCGGCGTAGACGTGGTCTGCTGCGGCGCGGAGGTGATCGTCGACGTCGATGCCGTTCGTCCACGGTGACGGGGCTGCGGGCGTCGTGCCGAGCGCAACGAGGAGGAAGTCGGCCACAATAGGATCGCCGTCGTCGAGGGTGATGGCGACACCGGATTCTGTTTCGTCGACATGCTGGAGAGTGCGACCGAATCGAGTCTGCACCTTGGCGGCATGGTCGGCGGCGAGGCGTTCAGCCACGGGCGCCCCAAACGCTCCGATGCCGGGAACGGAACTGCGAGAGACCAGCGTGACCATGTGTCCGTCGGCTTGCAGCGACGAGGCGGTCTCGGCTGCGATGATTCCGCCGCCGTAGATCGCCACGCGCGCCGGCCGTCCCAGGCCGGTCAGCAACTTTCGGATGCCGAGGGCATCCTCCACGGAGTGAAGAGCGGTGACCCTCCCTTGTCCGGCGTCGTCGCCGAACACGTCAGCGGGCAGGGAACGGGGCATGCTCCCGGTCGCGACGATGAGCGCGTCGTAGGAGACCTGTGCGCCGGAGGTCAGCCGGACCTGCTTCGCCGAGGTGTCGACTTCGAGCACGGTGTCGGCGATGACCTCGATCTGAGGCAGCGGGAGCTTGATCATCTCCGGCGGTGTCGGACCGAACGCGATTCCCTTGATGAGCATCCGCGTATAGGGCGTCTCCCCGGTGCGGGTCACCAGCGTCACCCGGACATCGTCGCGTGAGGCGAGAGTGCGGGTGGCTGCGGCCCCGGCTGCTCCCGAGCCGAGGATGAGGACGTGCTGGGTGGTCATAGAGGAACTCCTGGGCTGCTGGTCGTGGTCGAACTGGTGCGTCGGCGTCAGGAGCGAACGAGGCGGGCGATGGCCTCGGATGCCTCGCCGAGCCTCTGCTCGCTGACTGGTCCGCCGGCGACTGCGGCGTCGAGGACGCAATGCTTGAGGTGATCGTCGAGCAGGCCGAGGGCGACGTTCTCGAGTGCCCTGGTGGCTGCGGAGATCTGGGTGAGGATGTCTATGCAGTAGCGGTCCTCGTCGACCATCCGATCAATGCCGCGGATCTGGCCTTCGAGGCGTCGCAGGCGATTGCGGTACTTCGTCTTGTCGCTGATGTATCCGTGGTCGGACGCGTCGCCGTCGCCTCCTGCGGGGTAGGTGTCGAGGTGGGTTTCGGTGGTGGGGGTCGTAGTGGTCATGTCGGTTCGCTCCGATCAGGTGGCGGGGTGCCGCAGCGGTGCCGCGGCACCCCGCACGCTGGTGGATTACGCCATGTTGGCGGCGTACTTGGCCGGATCCGAATCGAACGCGGGGCCGCAGCCGGCGCAGCAGAAGTAGTAGCGCTCGCCGTCGAAGTCGCGGTAGAGTCCGGCGGCTTCGGCGGTCTTCTTGCTGACCGGGGTTCCGACCATGACCGGGCAGGTGGTCATGTCATCGGCTCCCCCGCCGAGCAGGTTCTCGCGTCCACCGTTCTCGGCGGCGGGGTTAGTCTCGTTCGTGCTGCAGCAGCTGCTCATTCTCTGGTGTTCCTTCGTTGTTGGATTCGTGTGGATGGGTGGGTTCTCGTTCGTCACTTCGTGGCGACGCTCTTGAACCCGCGCAGGCGGAGGCTGTTGCCGACGACGAAGACGCTGGAGAACGCCATCGCCGCGCCTGCGAGCATGGGGTTGAGCATGCCCAGCGCTGCGACCGGGATCGCGGCGGTGTTGTAGGCGAATGCCCAGAACAGGTTGGTCTTGATCGTCGACAGGGTCTTACGGGACAGACGGATCGCGTCGACCGCGGCCCGCAGATCACCGCGGACCAGGGTGATGTCGGAGGCCTCGATCGCGACGTCGGTGCCGGTGCCCATCGCCAGGCCCAGGTCGGCCTGCGCGAGCGCGGGGGCGTCGTTGACGCCGTCGCCGACCATCGCGACGATCTTGCCCTCGGATTGAAGACGGGTGACGACGTCGACCTTGTCCTTGGGCAGCACCTCGGCGATAACCTCCTCGATGCCGACCTCGGCGGCGATCTGGCGGGCCACGGCCTCATTGTCACCGGTGAGCAGCACCGGGGTCAGGCCGATCTCCTTGAGCCCGCGGATCGCCTCTGCGCTCGTGGGCTTGACGGTGTCGGCGACGACGAGGATGCCGCGCGCAGCACCGTCCCAGCCGATCGCGACGACCGTCTTGCCTTCACCCTCGGCCTGAGCCTTCGCCTGTGCGACCTCCGGAGAGAGCTTCTGCGACCAATCGGCCAGCAGCGATTCGCGTCCGACGACGACCGGGGTGCCCTCGACGATGCCCTGCACGCCCTTGCCCTCGACATTGGCGAAGTCTTCTGGCGTGGGCAGCTGGCCGACTTCCTGGGTGGCGCCCTTGGCGATCGCCTGAGCGATCGGGTGCTCCGAGGAGTCCTCCAGCGCACCCGCGAGGCGCAGCAGCTCGGCACGGTCCACACCGGCTTCGGTGATCACATCGGTAAGGGTCATCTTGCCGCTGGTGACGGTACCGGTCTTGTCGAGCACGACGGTATCGACCTTGCGGGTGGACTCCAGCACCTCCGGGCCCTTGATGAGGATGCCCATCTGCGCCCCGCGGCCGGTGCCGACGAGCAGCGCGGTCGGAGTCGCGAGCCCGAGCGCGCAGGGGCACGCGATGACGAGCACGGCGACCGCTGCGGTGAACGCGGCGGCGACGGGGAATCCGCCTCCCAGCCAGGCGCCGAGGGTGATGAACGCGACGACGATGACGATCGGCACGAACACGCCGGAGATCTTGTCGGCCAGACGCTGCACCTCGGCCTTGCCAGTCTGCGCGTCCTCGACGAGCTTCGCCATCTGCGCAAGCTGCGTGTCCGAGCCGACACGGGTCGCCCGCACGACAAGGCGGCCGCCCGCGTTGACGGTGGCACCGGTGACCGAGTCGCCCTCGCGGACCTCGACCGGTACGGACTCGCCGGTGAGCATGGAGGCGTCCACCGCGGAGGAGCCGGAGGTCACGATGCCGTCGGTGGCGATCTTCTCGCCCGGACGAACGATGAACTCGTCGCCGACCTGGAGGTCAGAGGTGGGGATCTTCACCTCAACGCCGTCGCGGAGCACGGCGACTTCCTTCGCGCCGAGCTCCAGGAGGGCGCGCAGCGCGGCCCCGGCCTGGCGCTTGGAGCGCTTCTCGAAGTAGCGGCCGGCGAGGATAAACATCGTCACGCCCGCGCCAACTTCGAGATAGATGTTCGCCGCGCCATCCGAGGGAGCGATCGTGAACTCGAACGGGTGCGTCATCCCGGGTGTGCCAGCGGTTCCGAAGAATAGTGCGTAGACGGACCACAGCAGTGCGACCGAGGTGCCCATCGAGATGAGTGTGTCCATCGTCGCGGTGCCGTGCTTGAGGTTCGTCCATGCGGCCTTGTGGAACGGCCAGGCTGCCCAGATGATCACCGGGGCGGCAAGCGCGAGCGAGGCCCACTGCCAATATACGAACTGCAGTGCGGGGATCATGGCCATGGCGATCACGGGAACCGTGAGCACAATGGCGCCGACTAGCCGATGGCGCAGCGAGGTGAGCTCAGTGTCTTCCTCCTCCCCGGCCTCGGTCTCCGACGTGTTCGCCGTGGTGTCCTTGGGCTTGGGCAGCGCAGCCGTGTAGCCGGTCTTCTCGACCTCGGCGACCAGCAGTGCCGGATCGTAGCCGGCAGGCACGGTGACCTTGGCCTTCTCCGTGGCGTAGTTGACCGTGGCCGCGACGCCGTCGAGCTTGTTCAGCTTCTTCTCGATCCGGTTCGCACAGGAGGCGCAGGTCATCCCGCCGATCTCCAGCTCGATGTCCGGCCCACCGGTGGGGGGCGCTGATGTGCTCATCCTCTTCCTTCTCTCTTCAGCTCTCGTGCGACGCCAGTCCCTGCGGGTCAGTGGCCGTCGGTATGCGAATCGTCTGTCTGCGAGCCGTCACCATGCTTGGCGTCGATCACGAACTCGGCGGTGTGCACCTGCCCGTCGACCTGGAAGTCCAGGTAGAGCAGGTAGCGGTCGGCGGTCGGGGCCTCCGCTGCGAATCCGATCTCGGGTCCGGCCGTGTCCCCGGCCTGGGGCTCGTCGCCCTCGGCGTGGACGTGCAGGTAGGCGAGGTCGCCTTCGCGCAGCGCCACCAGGTGACCGAACGCGCCCAGGTAGGGCTCCAGCGTGGTCACCGGCTCCCCGTCGCGCTCGACCGAGATGGTGAGCTCGCTTGAGGTGCCCGCAGTGAGGTCGCCGTTCAGGGAGACGGTGTATCCGTCGACCTCGTCGGTGATCTGAGCCTCGGTCTCGACGGGGGTGAAGTCGCCCGCCACCTCGACGGCGCGAGTCAGGGTGATGCCTTCGGCTCCCTCGCCCGCGGGTGTGAAGTCGGCGTACACGCGGTAGGTGCCGGCTTCGTCCCAGGTCCACGGCACCGACCAAGTGCCTGTGCTCGTGTCGAGTTCGGGGTGCACGTGCTGGAAACCGGTACCATCGGTGCGAACGGCGATCAGATGCAGGTCCTTCTCGTGTGCGGTGGTGTACTCGGTCACCGCTTCGCCAGACTCGTCGAGGATCTGGAAGCTCAGCTTTCCATCCTCGCCTGCAGCCGTGGGAGCCTGGACCGGGGAGAGCACGAAGCCGTCCGCGCTTGCGGAGACCCCGTTCAGAGCGGGCTCCGCAGTTTCCTGCGCAGCGCCGCCGTGCCCTTCACCGTGTGTGTTCACGTCACTTCCTTCTGCCCATGCTGCTACGAAGCTGTCGGGAATGACGGCGCCGGCGAGGCCGAAGGCCCCGCCGAACGCCACCACCAACCCGGCCCCGTAGAGCGCGAGCCGTCCTCCGGCCTTCATCAGACGCGCACCGCCGAGTAGCCGGCCTCCTCGACCGCCGCGAGGACCTTGGCATCGTCGATCTCGCCCTCGGAGGTGACGTTGAGCTTGCCGGTCTGCGCGCTGACCTGGATGTCCTGGACGCCGGGGATCTCGCCGACCTCCTCGCGGATCGACATCTCGCAGTGCCCGCATGTCATGCCCGTCACCTGGTAATCGTTCGAAGCCATCAGGTATCCTCCTTCTATGCAGTAGTACCCCTACCGGGTACGTGTACAAGTCAACGGTATACCCCTGGCAGGTATTCCGCAAGAAGGGAGGCGATCGTGTGAGCCGCATCGCAGATGTGCTGCGGGCAATGGTTGGAGCGTCCGAGGTGAGCCTCGTGGCGCAACGATGCTGCGGGGCGACCCGCTGGGCGGTGTCGCTGCGCGTCGGAGAGTAGTGAGCCCCGGCCTTATGAGAACCGTGGACTGCCTTGCCGCGTCGGCGAAGGCAGTGACGACCGGTACGGGCCGGACACCCACCAAACGCCGATCAGTCGCTGGTGCTCATGGTACGAAGCCGGCCGTGCCAACTCGATTCGCAGGCGTTCGAGATTGGTGAGTGGATCAGACGAATCCCAGCTGGAGTGCGCAGTTACGCCGGAGACAGTTAGCGGCTCCTGTGCTGCGCATTGGCATATCCCTCTGGTCGCGGACACACGCACGATGCATAGGCCTGTCGGTCCGATGGTCTACGACTGCCTCAAGATCGTGTTCATCCGATCGGGATCGGCGATCATGTTCAGCGAGTTCGGTCGTCAGGCAGTCAACGTCGGTGACGCAATTCTCCTTGGCCCGAACGTGCTGTTCAGCAGCGAGCCCGAAGAACTCGTCACGTTCACCTCGATCTACGTCGATACCGATTTCGCTCTCGATCAGTTCTTCTGGCAGCACTCTGCGGTGCTGCATGACCGGCTTGAAGCGCCCAGCTTCGCGGAGAAGGTCTACTCTGAACCTGCGCAGATCCTGCGGCTCGGCAGAGATCGGGCCGGGATGGTTGTGCCGTGGCTGGACGAGATGGTGGCCCTCAGCGTTGAGGAGCAATTCCGAGAGAGATTCAATCGACTCCAGGCACTCTGGTTCGCCGTCATGGATGTGCTCGGACCATTCATCCGCGTCTCGCCTGTGAGGCTGACACCGTTGCAGCGGGCGCGCTCGCGTCCGGTGCTGCCGCGCAGTCGTCGGTTTGCTCCACTGCGTCGTGAATCGCTGCTCGCTCGTGAAGCTCTCCACGAGAACATCGCACATCCATGGACGCTTGGTGAGCTGGCCGAGACTGTGCGGTTGTCCCCGCAGCAGCTGACTCGCGTGTTCGCTGAGGCGTTCGGGAAGACCCCGATCGCCTATCTGACGATGCTGCGTGTTCAGGAGATGGCCCGGCTGCTGCGCGAAACCGATCTCCCCGTTGCCCGCGTCGGCCGGCGGGTCGGGTGGTCGAGCCGGTCGCGGGCGACGGAGGCGTTCATCGAGCACATCGGGCTCAGCCCGAGCCGCTATCGGGCCATGCGCCCCGTTGGTGAAGAACGCCCGCTGTAGGGGCAGTCGCGTCCGGGAAATCATCACTTCGTCCGGCGTCCGACCGTACTTGACCTCCGCTCGCCCAGTAGGAGAGCCGTCGCTGGTAGTCCAGTGAGTCCACGTCAGGTGCCGCCGCGTTCCTGATGGCCAACATACCGATCCTGTCGTTCGCTGACCGTCTGACTCGCCGGATGCGCCTGGCGCACCTCGCTGGTGCAGGGTCTGCCGCTTCTACGCGGTGGCCTGCCGAGAGGAGGCCGGACGATGGCGACGAGGGAAGAGGCCCGCCAGAAGCGGGAAGCGAGGCTCGATGAGCTCCACGAGACGCTGACCGGCGCGGTCGAGCAGCTCATCACGGGCGAGGACTGGGCCGACGCGCTGAGGTTCGCCGCCCGGTTCCGGTCACGGTCGTTCAACAACACGCTTCTCATCTGGAAACAGCACGAGGCGAACTATGCGGCCGGGAAAGTGGCCTCGCCGTTCCCGACCTATGTGGCCGGCGCCGGGCAGTGGCAGAAGATGGGTCGGCACATCCTCAAAGGCCAGAAGCACTACGGTATCCTCGCTCCGTTCAAGGCACGGTTCGCCACGGCGACACCGAAGGACCCTGACTCCTGGCGGCGCCTGGGCCGGTATGAGAAGCCCAAGCCCGGCGAGGCCGTCCGCACACGCATGGTCGGTGTGGTCCCCGCGCGGGTCTTCGATGTCGCCCAGACCGGCGGCGACCCGATACCCAAGGCACCGGAACCGACGCTGCTGCAAGGCGAAGCGCCCGAGGGGTTGTGGGAGGGACTGGCCGGGCAGGTGCAGGCCGCCGGGTATGAGCTGATGCGTGTGCCGCATGAGGGCATGATCGACGGCGCGAACGGACGGACCAACTTCACCGACCGATCGGTTGCGGTGCGGGAGAACATGGACGCCGCCTCCCAGGTCAAGACGCTGGCTCATGAGCTCGGGCATGTGCTGATGCACAGCCCCGACCAGGAGGAGGCTCGCCAGCATCGTGGGATCGCGGAGGTCGAAGCCGAGTCCGTCGCGCTCATGGTCGGCGCCGCTCATGGAATGGACACCAGCGACTACACGATCCCGTACGTGTCGGGGTGGGCGGCAACGGTCGATGGCACAGAGCCGGTCGAAGTCGTCAAGGCCACCGGGGAGCGGGTACGTCGGGTAGCGATCGACATCCTCGATGGTCTCGACACTGTTCGACTGCCCGACGGCACCCCACCCGGTCTGGCCAAGGACGGCCCAGCTCGCACCAGCGCGGGCCGCGAGCGGACACCCCAGCAGAGTGCAGGGCCCGATACGGCGAGACGCCCGGCCTCGACAGCCCGGCCGGAGCGGAGGCTGTGATGGCCAGCCGGCGAGGATTCATCTGGGCGGTGCAGCAGATCGATGCGACGACGCCGCTACCGGAGGCAGCCGTCATCTTCGCTCGCGCCGGGGTGCCGGTGTTCCCGTGCGCACCGGGCGGCAAGCAGCCCGTCACCGGGCAGGGGTTCAAGAACGCGACCACGGATCTGGCCCAGGTGCAGGCCTGGTGGCACCGTTTCCCGGCCGCGAACATCGGGATGCCCACGGGTGCCGCCTCGGGGGCGGTGGTCGTGGACGTTGATGTCCATGGCCCTGTCAACGGCTACGACGCGCTCAACCGCGCCGACCGGGCCGGACTGGTGTCGGGGTGGGGGCTGGCCGCACGTTCTGCCTCGGGCGGCCTGCATCTGTACTTCCCGGCCACCGAGGGCGTGGAGCAGCGCTCGTGGCAGGCGGGGCGGGCAGCGATCGACTTTCGCGGTGATGGCGGCTACATCATCGTCCCGCCCTCGCGACGTGCCGTCGGTGGCACCGAGGCGGTCTATCGGGTCGAGAGGATCAATCCCGGCCGGGTCTCGACGGTGGATGCCCAAGCCCTGCGTGACTTCCTCGATCCGAAGCCACCGCCGCGGCCCCGTCCCGCAGGGCTTGCGGCCAATCCGAGCGAGGCAGCGGGACGGCTGGCCGGCTGGGCTGCTCGGGTACCCGAGGGGCAACGCAACTCAGGTGTGTTCTGGGCCGCGTGCAAGATGGCCGAGAACGGCGTGGACCCCTCTGTTGCGGCCGGCACGTTGACCGAGGCCACCGAGCAACCAGATTTCGATGCCCGCGAGATCGGCCGCATCGTCGTCAACGCCTACCACCGCGTCCACGCCACCACCCCGACGACTCGGACCGAGCAGTCGACAGGCCCACCGACCGTGGATCGTTGCCGTGTGGCGGCCTCGCGGGCTCCGACATCGCCACGGGGTCTGTGATGGCCGAGGGCGTGAAGGGCCGGCGATCCGCCGTGGCAGCCGCCGCGGTCGGCAACGTCGTCATCGCGACCGGCGCGTTCTGGTTGTCCTACACCGCATTGGCCGATCTGGCGCAGCGCTCGGGCATCGCGGCCGGCCAGGCGTGGCTGTGGCCCATGCTCGTCGATGGTCTGATCGTGGTGGCCACGGTCGCCGTCGTCGCCCTCGACGGGCACACGACGGCCTGGTACGCCTGGGCACTGCTGATCGCCGGAGCCCTGGTGTCGGTCGCAGCCAACGCCACGCACGCGATCCTCGCCGCCGACACGAGCGTGCCCGGTCTCCTCGCGGCGCTGGTCTCGGCCGTCCCACCCCTGGTCGAGGTCGCCACCACACACCTGCTGGTCGTGCTCATGCGCTTCTCCCGCGCCACCGGCCAACGAGAGCCCGGCACCGATGCCGAAGCTCTGAACCCAGCTCAGGACGCGCACGCCCTGATAACCCGACCACCGCGGGCCGAGCGCGAGTCGCCGCCGGAGCCGCCGACGAGGCCTGTTGACCCCGCACCGGCGGGCCTTGCTCTCGTGGTGGACGAGCCCTCGGCGCAGGGCGAGCCTGCGCCTCGTCGTCTCCGAGCGGCACGACTGCGGGAGAAGGGCTGGTCGAACAAACAGATCGCCGCCGAGCTCGCCGTCCACCCCAGCACCATCGGCCGCTGGTTCACCGCCGCCGACGCAGACCATCCGGAAACCGACGAGAACACCCAGGAGGACCCATCATGAACCCCGACACCCATCCCCAGCACCTGAGCCCACGGCATGCGCTTCGCCAGGGCCCGAGCACTCGTCATCGGGTCGATCCGAGTCCGAAGCAGCCGGACTCCTCGCCTGCTCCCGGCACACCCGAGGCGGTGCAGGCCGCCGACGTCGACCAGAACCGAACCGCCGCCGTGGGCGGGTCGCCACGGAACGCACGGCGCGGACTGGAGTGGGTCCGTCCCACCGATCTGATCGCTCGCGGCTCGGCCACAATGGCCGGACGCGGGATCGACTTCCAGACCGAGCTGGCCCGTAAGGCCCGCGCACCGATGATCCGGGGACTTCACCGGGTGGGCGAGCGAGCCAAGCAGCTGCCACCGATCCAGGCGTTCGGACGCGGCCACGCCCACCGGGCGGCCACGCGCGACGCGGTCGGAAGGTCGTAGGCGGTGACCGGCCATGCGAAGACTAACCATCCCCGAGCGCCCGCTGAGGGCCCTCGTGCGCACCTGCCTCCCAGGAGGTGCCGCGATCATGACCACACACACCACACGAACCGGCGAGCCGGAGGACTACACCACCAGCGAAGGGCTCCGTCGCCTGCTCATCCGGCTGCACGAGGGCGAGGCCGGCGCTTGGCAATCGGACCCTGTCGCTGCCGAGCTGATGGAGTACGCCGCCGAGAAGTACGCGGCCCTGGCCCACAAGCACGGGCTGGACAAGTGGGAGGCCGCATCGGCGGCGTTCGACGTGATGCGCAGCAAGGCCGCCCGCACCGCGTGCGATCCGTGGGGCGTGATCACGCACGCGGTGCGGATCACCTGCATCGCCGAGGAACGCGCCGCCGGGCTGCTGTGCTCGGTGCATCAGGCTCGCCGCCCGACGTTCTCGCGCTTCCACGACGCCGAACGCATCTCGGACCGGGAGAACCCGCTGACGGACTATCGTCCCGAGTTCCAGGTCACCGACCCCTATCCCACCGATCCGGTGACGCTGCACTACGGCGGCGAGGCCACGATTCGGGCGTACACCTCGGCGACCAGCGCCGTCGAAGACGCGATCGCGCTGTTCGCCATGTTGGGCTGGCCGCCGGACACGGCGCGTGCTGCCGTGGAGCACGTCAGCTCCGAGCTGGCACGAATCGGATCGCGCAAGAGCGCGTTCGAGGCGCTGCGCCGTGACAAGTACTCCCGTGCTCTTCTGGACTTGTCGGCGTGGTCCTGGCTGTCGGTGATCAAGACGCTGCTGGGACACCCGAACCCGGCCTATGCGGCCACCAGCCAGGGCAAGGGCCTTCTGCTGCGGCTGGTGATCGGCGAGAACCTGTCGATGCTGCTGCTCGATGACGACCTGGTGCTCACGATCAGCGTGGCCGCACCGAGTCTGAGGTGGCGCGATGGGCTCGCGTGACGGACACATCGAGCTCGACTGGGCCGTCGACGCGATTGTCGTGGGCACCCGGCATCGCACCGACCTGGGCGACATCGACGCGCTGGCCTCCTCGATCGACCGGCACGGGCTGCTCCAGCCCCTGACGTTGACCTCCCAGGGCGTGCTGGTCTGCGGCTACCGCCGGCTCACGGCGATCAAGAAGCTCAACTGGCGCACGACCGGGGTATGGATTCGCTCGGGCGTCTCGGACCGCCTCGGGCACCTGCTGGCCGAGCAGGACGACAACAACCATCACAAGGCGCTGACCCAGACCGAGGCCGCCGCGCTGTACCGCGAGACCAAGACGCTGATGGCCGAGGACGCTGCCCGGCGGAAGAAGGCCACACAGTTCAGCAGCGACAACCAGCCCGGAAACGGCGGTCCTGCCAATTTGGCAGGACCGTCACCGGCTGACGCCGCGGAGGCTCCAGCCGGGGCGATGGGCACCGCCCGCGAACAGGCCGCCCGGCTGATCACCGGCCGCGCCTCCTACACGACACTGGAGCGCACCGGATTCCTCCAGCAGCTCCTCGAAGACCCGGCCACAGCCGAGCATGTCCGGGCCGAGGCCGCGACCGGGCTCGAACAGATCGAGGCCGGCGCACCCGTCCACCCGATCTACGAGCGCCTGCGCTCCCTGGCCGGTCAGGCCACCGAGCGCCGCCAGGACGACCTGGACGAGATGGCGAAGCAGGCCCTGGCCCGCGTGCGAGCCGCCGAAGCGACCAAGCGGCCCCGTAGCGGGCAGCCCAGCCGGCCCCGGCAGAGCGTGCCGGGCCGCTGGCCGGTGCGGGCCTTCCTGACGACGTTCGAGGAACTGACCGACTGGTGGACCCACTACGACCCAGCCACCTTGGCCGCAGAGCTCACCGACGAGCAGGCCGAGATGTTCCTGGGCGTGGCCACTGGCACCGCCGACTTCGCCGAGCAACTGCGTGCCGCACGAGAGGCACTCGGCGACGAGCAGGCCCGCACCGCACGCGGGCACCTGCACGCCATCTGAGCCCGGCCGGCCCAGGGAGCCACGCACGTACCTGGGCGTCATGAACACCACTGACGACTCCCACGCCCGCCGCCGGCTGGTCGCCTGGATCATCGCCGGGATCGCCCTGCTCGTGCTGATCGCCGTCGGCGTCTACGGCCTGCTCATCGGCCCACCCGACACCGACACCCCGCCGGCACCGGCACCGTCGGAGCGAACGGTGGGCCCGCCGCCGAGCGAGAAGCTCACGCCACGACTGCCGGTCATCATCGCCACCGACGACCCCGAAGGCTTCGCCCGGTCGGTGGCCGAAGCCCTGTTCACCTGGGATACCGGCGATGGCCTGATGCCAGCGGACTACAGCTCAGTGATCGTCGAGGTCGGCGACCCGACCGGGTACGAGCAGGCCGGGCTGGCCTCCGACATCTCGACCTACCTGCCCTCGCGGGAAGCGTGGATCGAGCTGCGCAAGCACTCCACCAGCCAGTACCTGAGCATCGAGACCGCCGCCGTCCCCGAAGCCTGGGCCGAGGCCGTCGATCAAGCCCAGCCCGGCCAGCTCCCCGAGGGCGCCACCGCGATCACGATCGAGGGAACCCGGCACCGAGAAGGCATCTGGCAGGACGATCCGGTCTCATCCGAGCACTCGGTGGCGTTCACCATCTTCCTCGCCTGCCCCGAGGACGCCGACTCCTGTCATCTGCTGCGCCTGTCCGAACTCGACAACCCCCTGCGCTGAGAGCACGAGAGGCCCTGCTGTGACCAAGAAGCTCGCCCTGGTTGTCATCGCCGTGCTGCTGCTCGGCCCGATGTTCGCACTCGTCGGCGTCGGGCTGCTGATGAACCCCGCCGCCACTGCCGACTGCACCGTGCCCGGCGGCTCGGTCGAGGTCGGCGAGGTGCCCGACGAGCTCGACGTGGAGACCCGCTCCGGTGAGCGCTTCACCCTGAACCACGACCAGCTCACGCACGCCGCCACGATCATCGAGACCGGCTCGGGGATCGAGGGCGTGGGCCGGCCTGGCATCAAGGTCGCCCTCATGGCGGCCCTGACCGAATCCACCCTGCGCCAGCTTGCCAACACCTCGGCCTACCCCGAAAGCGCGGACTACCCGGACGACGGGGACGGCAGCGACAACGACAGCCTCGGACTGTTCCAGATGCGCCCGCAATCGGGGTGGGGATCGGTCGAAGACCTCATGGACCCCACCTATCAGGCGTCCGCGTTCTACGGCGGACCCGACGGGCCCAACCATGGGTCACCGCGCGGCTTGGTGGACATTCCCGGCTGGGAGCAGATGGACCCCGCCGAGGCGGCCCAGGCGGTCGAGGTCAGTGCCTACCCGGACCGCTACCGCGACTACGATCCGGTCGCCGAGACGATCCTCGACGCGCTCTCGGCCAGCGGCGGCCCCACCGTCGAGCCTGCTGGTCGCGCCGTGACTGCGGCGGCCCCTGCGGAGCGTGGCTCCTCGGGCGTGGTGTTCCCGCTGCCGGAGGACACCTGGGTGGCGACCTCGCCCTTTGGTCCGCGGACGCATCCGATCACCGGCGAGCAGACGATGCACACCGGCAGCGACTTCGCCGCCCCGGACGGAACCCCGATCTTGGCCGCCGCCGATGGCAGCGTGACCGTCGCCGAGTACAGCGACGCGAGCGGCGGGATCGTCGTCATCGAGCACACCATCGATGGCTCCACCGTCGCGACCGCCTACATCCACTCCTGGGCCGATGGCATCCACGTCACCGTCGGCGATCAGGTCAGCGCGGGCCAGCACATCGCCGATGTCGGCAGCTCGGGCATGAGCACGGGACCCCATCTGCATTTCGAGGTCCGCGAGGGCGGCGCCGACGGGGACCATGTCGATCCTGCCGCCTGGCTGAACTCGCATGATGCCGCGGGCCTGCCCGAGGCCGAGACCGGCGCACCGGACGGGGATGAGGGCTGCGTCACCGAGGACGGGGCCACACCGGGCGGCGAGCCCGACCCCATCGAGGGCGACCCGAGCCGGATGGTCGATGACCCCACCAGCGACGGGCAGATCACCGCCCGGCTGCTCCACCTCCACGACCAGACGCTCGGTCGGTACCCCCAGACCTCCTGGGCGTGCTGGTCGCCGCGGCCCGGACAGTCCTCGGAGCATCCGCTCGGCCGCGCGTGCGACATCGCTTTCGGCAATGCCATCGGCCAGTACCCGACGCCCTCGCAACTGGAGGCCGGCTGGGAGGTCACGAACTGGATGAAGGACAACGCCGAGGCCTTGGGCGTGGAGTACCTGATCTGGCAAGGACAGATCTGGAGTCTCAGCCGCGACGATGAGGGGTGGCGTGACTACGGCGGCGGTGGCATGCACGACCCGGACAATGTTACCGGCGGTCACTTCGACCACCTGCACGTCACTGTCGCCGAATAATCTCGGAAGTTACATCTAATGTACGATTCGCACCTTAGATGTACGTCGGATTCGCGTGGTTCAGCGGGATTGCGGGAGTCTCCAATCTAGCACTGGCATGCCTATCTGACCTGGTGTTTCATGGCTGGTCTTACATCTGATGCATGATTAGTACATCTAATGTAAGGTCATTGCATGGTGTTCTCCGATGATCAGCGGCCCGGTTCGGGTGCTTCGTTGCCCTCGGGCAATGTGACGCTGCTGCGTCCGGCGGAGCAGTTCTTCGATGAGATGCTGGCGGGGTGGTCGGCGCAGCAGACCTCTCGGATGCTGGCGAGGCAGACTATCAAGACCCGAGCGTCCCAGGTGCGCCGGTTCGCGGACTTCTGCAACGCCCCGCCGTGGGAGTGGTCGCCGGCCGATGTCGAGGAATGGACAACTGCACTCGTCTCGGGATCGCGGCCGTTGGCGGTCTCGACGGTGCGGGCGCATCAGAACTCGGTCGCGTTGTTCTGCGACTACTTGCTTGACCACCGCTACGGCTGGGTGGATCGCTGCATGGAGTTGTTCGACACGCATCCGGTGCAGGTCTGCCACGAGTGGAACACCGTTGTCCATGTCAGCGATCACGAGGCTCGTCCGGCGGTGCGCCCGCTGTCGAGGATCGAGCTGCAGACGTTCTTCGACTATGCCGATGATCTCGTGGATCGTGCCCGCTCTTCCGGTCGCAAGGGCTGGCTGACGCTGTTTCGCGACGCGACCTTGTTCAAGGCGATGTACGCGTTCGGGCTGCGTCGGCGTGAAGCGGCGATGCTCGACCTCTTCGACTTCACCCGGAACCCGCAGGGGCCGGAGTTCGGCCGGTTCGGGGTCTGCAACGTCCGGTGGGGCAAGGCGATGCGCGGCTCGCAGCCTCGGCGTCGGGCGGTGCTGGCGGTGTTCGGGTGGACTCGCCCGGTGATCGAGGAATACGTCACCGAGGTTCGGCCTCGCTTCGGCCTCGCTGACGAGGCGATCCTGTGGCCGACCGAACGGCAAAGCCGCATCCGTCTCGATCACATCGACGACCGATTCGCCGACTGGCGCGACGACCTCGGACTCGACCCTGTGCTGCACCCGCACTGCCTGCGGCACTCGTATGTCACGCATCTGATCGAGGACGGTTTCGACCCGCTATTCGTCCAGCAGCAGGTCGGCCACCGATGGGGATCGACCACGGCGCTCTACACCGGCGTTTCGGGTGACTACCGCAACCGCACCCTGCGCCGCGCCCTGGATGGGGCGTTCACACCATCGGCAACGATTGAGGGAGGATCATCATGACAAAGACCGTCGCCTACCACTGGCACCTGCGCAAGCTGATGAACGAGAGCGGTATGCAGTCCACCACCGATCTGGTGCCGTTGCTGGCCGACCGGGGCGTGGTGATGACCTCCACCCAGGTCTACCGGATCGTCACCGGGCGGCCCGAACGGTTGAACATGCAGTTCCTCGCCGCGCTCTGCGACATCTTCGGCTGCACCCCGAATGACCTCATCGAACCCTACGTCGCGGCTTCCTCGCGGCGTGGACGCAAGACGGGCACCAGCGGCAAGGCCAAGCCACCGACGAGTGGGAGCAAGAACCGTCCGACGCGAGCGGTGATCACTCCGACTGAGGACTGACCGACCGTATGGCGAGCACGATCGTTTACGGCACCTGCTTTCGTTGCGGACGGATCAAAACCCTGCGCTGGAACCACACATTGGATCGGGGCGAGTGCCGGGCCTGTCGCGCCCGCCGCGCACCGCAGGAGACCTGCACTGGCTGCGGCAGGACGCGACGAGTCAACGCCCGCACCGATGACGGGGGCGCACTCTGCGGCACCTGCTACGCCGAAACTCGAGCCAGTAGCGTCGAGTGCGATGAGTGCGGCAACACCAGGCCGCTGGTCACCCGAGCAGGCGGGAAGCGCGAGGGCGCACGGAATCTCTGCGCCCGCTGCTACCGGCATCCACGCCGACCCTGCGGCATCTGCGGCCGGGTCAAACGCATCGCGCTCAAAGCCACTGCCACCAGCCCGGACATCTGCCCGACCTGCTATCAAGCGCCAGTGATCGACTGCTCGATCTGCGGGAAACAGGCGCTTGGACGGCGCACCACGAACCATGGCCAGCCGAGGTGCTTCGCCTGTCAAGCCGCTCAGCAGATCGACGCCGCTCTCACCGGCCCCGACGGGCGTATCCGCTCCGAGCTTCTGCCCGTGAGAGAGGCGCTGACTGAACTCGAACGGCCCCGCTCGTTGCTGAACAACTGGCACGGCCTGGCCAGCCTGCGGCTGCTGACCGAGATCGCCCAAGGGCGAATCGAACTCAGCCACGAAGCCCTCGACGCGCTGCCGCAGGTGTTCTATGTCAACTACCTCCGCGCCACGCTAGTCACGGCAGGGGCGCTGCCTCACCGAGATGAGAACGCCGCCCGCCTCCACCGCTACGCTGCCACAGCCGCCGACGGGATTACTGGTCCCGAGCATCGAAGCGTGCTCACCCGCTACGCCCGCTGGCACGTCATCGGCCGTGTCAAAACGGACCGGCATGATCGGCTCGCATCGAACGTCGCGGCACGCTGCCGGGGCGACATCGACATCGCCCGAGCGTTCTTCGATCACCTCACCGCGAACGGCTATGACCTGGACGACTGCCCGCAAGCCTGCCTCGACGCCTGGATCACCACCGATCGCAGCCGACGCCTCAGATTCGTCCGTTGGCTCAAACGAGGCGGCTACCTCCCGCTGGCCCGACTGCCAGAACCCACACCGCGCAAAGACCCCGAACACGAGAGCGATCCCGACGAACAGATCGCACTCGCACGTCGTCTCCTGCACGATCCCGACAGCGCCAGCATCGAAGACCGCGCCGCCGCCTGCCTCGTCCTGCTCTATGCCCAACCCGCCGCGAAGATCGTTGCCCTCACCACCGACGACATCCAGATCCGAGACGGCGACACCTACCTCACTCTCGGCCCTGAGCCGCTGCTACTCATGCCACCGCTGGATGCACTCGTAACCGCACTACCGGTCGCCAAGCCGTTCGGCACCGCGAGCACCCTGGCCGATACCCGATGGCTGTTCACCGGCAAGAACGCGGGCACCCACCTGCACCCGGCCTCGCTGATGCGCCGGATGCACCGGCTCGGGATCACCACAAAGGCCAGCCGCAACACCGGCCTGCTGCACCTGGCTTCGACCACACCGCCAGCAGTGTTCGCCTCACTCATCGGCATCCATATCACTACAGCAAGCCGATGGGCTGAACTCTCTGGGGCCGTGTGGAACAGCTACACCGCTCTTGGGCGATGATTTCGATGCTGTTCAGAGAACAGCAAAGCCGATCACTCCTGCTGCGATGACCGCGGCCCATGCGGGGAGCTTCCAGTGGGTCTGGGCGATGAACACCGCTATGGCTAGGGCGAGGGTTGCTGGTGAGGTGACCCCTTGAACAAAGACGGGGTCATAGAGGGCAGCGGCAAGGATGCCCACCACGGACGCGTTGACTCCCATCAGCGCTCGACGAGCGAGCCGCGAGGATCGCAGGCGTTTCCAGAACGGCAGCACGCCAACAACCAGAAGCGCCGCGGGAGGAACATCGCCACCAGCGCGATCGCCGCGCCCAGCACCCCGGTAGGCCCGGTCGTAGTCGAGGCTCCGAGAAAGGCCGAGAATGTGAACAGAGGGCCGGGCACCGCTTGGGCGGCACCGTAACCAGCGAGGAACACATCATGGTCGACCAGCCCGGTCCGGACTGTTTCGGCCTCCAGCAACGGCAGGACGACATGACCGCCGCCGAACACCAATGACCCGGCCCGGTAGAACGCGTCCGCCAATCGGATACTCGGATCATCCGTGACCGCGACCAGCACCGGCAGAGCTACCAGCAGCCCGGCGAACACCATCAGAACGATGGCCCCGATCCGGCGCGAGACACCGATTGCGAACCCTTCACCTTCGTCATGGTCGGCATCATCGCTACGTAGCCACGCCAACCCGGCCAGCCCGCCGACGACGATCGCAGCGACCTGCACCGCGGGATGGGGCACCAGCAGCACCACGATCATCGCCACCGCAGCAACGGTGGCCCGCTTCGCGTCTGGGGTGAGGCTCTTGGCCATCCCGAACACAGCCTGAGCGACAACGGCTACAGCGGCAGCCTTCAGCCCGGCAAGCCAACCCATGCCCGCGGTGTCGCCGAAAGAGGCGACCCCGAATGCGAAGGCGACCAGGATGATCGCCGAGGGCATCGTGAACGCGACCCACGCCGCCAGCAGCCCGCCAATCCCGGCTCGCTGCAGCCCTATCGCCATCCCCACCTGGCTCGAGGCCGGGCCAGGAAGGAACTGACACAGCGCCACCAGGTCGGCGTACACCCGGTCACTGAGCCACCTACGCCGCTCAACAAACGCCTCGCGAAAGTACCCCAGATGCGCCACCGGGCCACCGAAAGAGGTCACCCCGAGACGCAGGAACACCCAGAAGACCTCGGCGATCGACCCCGGATACCTGCGACCGTCATGGACACCTGCTGCATCATTCATCTCGACCATCTTGACCGCGCTCAACTACCTCAGTCAAGATTGAGGCAATGAACACTGAGCAAAATACGGTCGAGCAGCGGGCCGTACGCCACGCCGCCCTCGGCGATCCTGCCCGACTGCGGATCACTGAACTGCTCACTCTCGGCGACCGTTCACCGGCACAACTCAGGCAGGATCTCGACCTTTCTTCAAACTTGCTTGCCCATCACCTGGGCGTTCTGGAACGGGCGGGTCTCATCCGTCGTTCCCGTTCTGAAGGTGATCGCCGTCGCAGCTACATCCAACTCGCCCCCATGGCTCTCGATGGCCTGATCGTGCCGCCAGACCTGCATGCCCGTCGGATCATGTTCGTCTGCACCGGTAACTCCGCCCGCTCACCCCTAGCCGCCGCTCTCTGGACCCGTATCAGTACGATCCCAGCGACCTCCGCAGGAACCCACCCTGCCCCGGCCGTGGCACCACTGGCAACGCGAATCGCAGCAGGTCACGGACTCGACATCACCACACATACCCCGCAGGGAATCAACGAGCACTCCGAGCCCGGAGACCTGCTGGTTACCCTCTGCGACCGCGCCCACGAAGAACTGCGTGGAAACGAACTGCACTGGTCGATCCCGAACCCTGGAACCATCGGCACCGAACGAGCCTACGAGCGGGTCTACGCGGACCTCAACACCCGCATTACCGCCTTCGTAAACCACCTCACGACCTGCTGATCAAGTCATCCCACCGACTTACCAGCAATAACCCGGGCAAGCCCGACGCACCTGTTCGACATGATGCCCCAACAACCGATCAGAACACTTCAAAGCCCAGCGCCCCCGCTATTCCGGCACTTCGATCATCCGACCCTGCCGGTGTAATCTCCGAAGTTGCATCTGATGCACGAATCATGCGTCGGAGGCCGGTGCCGTCGCGCCGCTGTTTCGGCTGGTGCGGCGGCGTTGCCCCACCCTGTCGTGCCCGATCCGGGCGGCGTGCCCCCTGAGCATACTGCGCCTGCGAGGGGCCGTGGGGGTGATGACGGGCGGCCGGCGCACCTGAGGGGCATGGATGCTGTCTACTGCTGGTGCCGGACCACGCCCTGCGGGGGTGGATGAGCGATGGATGTCTTTCCCGATTTCGAGGGCTTGGGTGGCATCGGCGACCTCCAAGAGGTCGTCGGTGCGGCGTTGATGATCGCGCTGATCGTCGCGGTGCTGATGCTGATCGTCTCGGGCATCATCTGGGCGATCGCCACTGCGACCGGCAACTACCAGGCGGCCGCGAAGGCACGCGCCGGAACCCTCGTTGCCCTCGGCGGCGCGATCCTGGCCGGTGCCGCGGTGACCTGGCTGAACTGGCTCATCGACCTCGGCGGCACCCTCTAGACCCGGCACCGTTGCGCACCCGTGACGCCCGCCCCGGACCGGGGCGGGCGTTGTCATGTCCTTGTGCCGAGGGCAGCCGCGCTCACCTCGCAGCAGAACCGACCCATTTCTCGACCAAGGGAGTTCTGCCGTGATTGACATCGACCCCAATAGCGAAGGCCTGCCGGGCATCGAGGCGCTGCGCACGATCGTGGGCGCGACTATGACCATCGGTCTCATCCTCAGCGTCCTCGCCCTGATCGTCTCGGCGATTATCTGGGCTTACGGCTCCAATTCCAGCAATCCGCATCTGAGCGGGAGGGGAAAGATCGGCGTTCTGGTCTCCTGCGGCGCGGCGATCGTGTGTGGCGCGTCGGTCACGCTGATCAATTTCTTCTGGAACGTCGGCCAGGGCGTCTGAGCTCACCCATCATCTTTGGAGGTCCGTGATGGGTGTGTGCGATGTTCCCGTCATCTCAACCGTCTGCGATACCGCGGGCGAAGCCGCTGCCAGCCTCATCTCGGCACCGTTCGACTGGCTCGCCCAGGCGATGGGCGAAGCGGCGGCGTGGCTGTTCGAGTCGGTCTGGACGGTGTTCGACACCACGACTCTGGTCGACGTCCAGCGCCCGGAGTACGTCGAGGTCTACAACCTCGTGTTCGGGATCGCCGCCTTTTTGATGCTGCTGTTCTTCTGCTTCCAGCTCATCACCGCCATGATCCGCCGAGAACCTGGTGGCCTGTCCCGCGCGGCCCTTGGGCTGGCGAAATCGGTGCTCGGGTCGTTCGTGGTGATCACGGTGACCGCGTTGGCCCTGGAGATTGTCGACCAGCTCTGTGTCGGGATCATCCAGGCCGCCGGAGAGACCACCGAGTCCCTGGGCGACAAGATCGCCGCGCTCGTCGTCGGCCTGACCGCGCTGAACATGGGCGCTCCGGGAGTCGCCGCGATCCTGACCATCTTCCTGGCCGGCCTGGCGATCGCGGCGGCCGCGATCGTGTGGCTGAGCCTGTTGGTGCGCAAAGCCTTGCTGCTGGTGACGATCGCCTTGGCCCCGTTGGCGTTCTCCGGCGCGTCCTGGGATGCCAGTCGCGGATGGATCAGCAAGTGGGCGATGTTCGTCATCGCCCTGGTGCTGTCCAAGCTCGTGTTGGTCGTGATCCTGTTGGTTGCGGTCACCCAGGTTGCCGCCCCTATCGACGGTGATCTGGCCTCGGTGAGCGATCCGCTGGCTGGGATCGTGCTGATGGCGATCGCCGGGTTCGCGCCCTACATGACCTATAAGTTCCTCTCCTTCATGGGCTTCGACCTGTATCACGCGATGGGCGCCGAGCAGGAGGCCAAGCAGGCACTCAACCGGCCCGTCCCGACGCCCGGCAAGCCCGGCGGCGATCAGCCCAAGAAGGTCCTCGACGGCGGCAAGGACGGCGG